>SLMR01000037.1 GCA_007133445.1 Aquisalimonas sp.
AACCCGGCGGCCGACCCCTGCGGTTCGCGGGGACGCGCCTCGCCGGTGCCTTCTACGTGAGCGAGTTGACCCTGCGGCTGCTCCAGCGCGAGGATCCGGCACCGGAGGTCTTCGACGCCTATGCTGGCGCGGTGGCCGCGCTGGCGGATCCAACAGGATCTGAAGACGTCCCGCTGCGGCTGTTCGAGAAACGCCTGCTCGACGCCCTGGGCTACGGCCTGCTGCTGGATGCCACCGCTGACACGGGGGAGGCGGTGGTCCCGGAAGCCTGTTACCGGTACGAACTGGAGCACGGGCCCATCCTCAGCTCCGCCGATGGCAGCGGGCTGGTGGTGAGCGGCGCAACCCTGCTGGCACTGGCCCGGGAGGAGTTCGAGGCACGGGAGCAGCGGAGCGAGGCGCAGCGGCTGATGCGGGCGGCCCTGCGGCTTTACATCGGTGATCGCCCGCTCCAGAGTCGCAGTCTTTATCTCAGTCTCCGACGCGGCACCAGGGAATCCGGATCATGACCACAGGAACAGAGCCCGCCGTGCTGCTGGGCGTCAACATCGACCATGTCGCCACCCTGCGGCAGGCCCGCGGCACCCGCTATCCCGATCCCGTGCACGCCGCGATGCTGGCGGAGCAGGGGGGCGCCGACGGGATCACCCTCCACCTGCGCGAGGATCGCCGCCACATCCAGGATCACGACCTGGACCGGCTGGCGCCGGCACTGCAGACGCGGATGAATCTGGAAATGGCGGTAACCGACGAGATGCTCGCCATCGCCGAGCGCGTTCGGCCGGCATTCTGCTGCCTGGTCCCGGAGAAGCGCGAGGAGTTGACCACCGAGGGTGGCCTGGACGTGGCGGGACAGCGCGCACGGCTGGAAGAGGCCTGCGAACGACTGGCCCGGGCGGGCATCCGCGTCTCGCTGTTCATCGATGCGGAAGCGCACCAGATCATGGCTGCCAGGGCCGTGGGGGCGCCGTACGTGGAACTGCACACCGGTGCCTGGGCGGATGCGTCCACCGAGGCGGCCCGGGCGGATGAACTGGACCGTATCCGCGCCGGCGCGGCGCTGGCGGCGGAGCAGGGGCTGGTGGTCAACGCCGGTCACGGGCTCCACTACCACAATACCGAGGCCATCGCCGCGATCCCGGGGATGCATGAACTGAACATCGGCCACGCCATCATTGCGCGGGCGGTGTTCACGGGCCTCGAGCAGGCGGTGCGGGACATGAAAGCGCTGATCCGGGGCGCCACGGCGTGAGCGTGGTGGGGATCGGCACCGACCTGGTCCAGGTGGACCGGGTGCGGCGGGTGCTGGAACGCCACGGCGATCGCTTCGCGCGGCGCGTCCTGACCGGCCCGGAACTGGCCACCTGGCGCGACCACCCGGACCCCGGGAGCTACCTGGCACGGCGCTGGGCGGTCAAGGAGGCTGCGGCCAAGGCGCTGGGGACCGGGATCGGCGGTGCACTGGGCTTCCATGATCTGCACGTGGCCAACAATGCCGCCGGAGCACCGGTCCTGGAACTGAGTGGGCGCGGGGCTGACACGGCGCGGCTGCTCGGCGTGCGGCACTGGCACGTGAGTATCAGTGATGACGGCGGGTTCGCCCTGGCCTTTGTCCTAGCCGAAAACTGAGCGACTCGCGCCCTGAAACCCGTGTTCGTTACAGATCGAGGGTTATCCCTCGGGCTGATCGGCAAGCACCCTGTTGATGGCGGCCACGACCCGTTCCACACCGGCGGGGATATCCACCCGGCGGTCCTCCACCACGACCTGTTCCAGGGTCTGACAGGCCTCCTGCAGCTCACTGGCCGCGCAGACACTTGCCGCACCGTTGAGCTTGTGGACGTGGTCCCGCAGCGCCTGGAGTTCGCCGCGCCGGTAGGCCTGGCGAATCAGTCGCCGGTGTTCGGGGAGTTCGTCGGCAAGCATGCCGCTGAGCTCCCCGCTTAGCGCCCGGCTGGCGCTACCGTCCAGCCCGTCGTCACTGACATCCGCATCGCCGCCGGCACCGCTGATCAACCGGATCTGGCGCATGATCTGGCCTTCGGTCACGGGCTTGATGAGGCATTCGTCCATGCCCAGGTGCAGCAGGCGTTCGCGCTCACCCCCGAGCGCATTTGCTGTCAGGGCTACCACGCGTGGCCGCTCCCTGCCACGTGCGGCCACGCTCTCGCAGATGGCGCCGAATGCAGCCTCGCCGCTGAGGTTCGGCATGTGGATGTCCAGAAAGATCACCGCATAGTCAGCATGCTCGCACCGGTCCACGGCCTGCCGTCCATCTTCTGCCTCCACCACCGGAATGCCATGGCGCCGCAGGATGGTGCAGACCAGTTTCCTGTTGATCGCGTTGTCGTCGACAACCAGGGCGGGGCAGTGACTGAAGTCCCCCGTGTGCGGCACTGCATCGCGTGCCGGCACCAGCGGGACGGGCAGGTCCCGAAACCCCTCGCGCGCCGATACCCCGCCGTCCACCAGGCGGTAGAGTTCCCGATACAGGGTCTGCCGGCGCACGGCCTTGGGCAGAGAGGAGTGGGCGCCCTGCTGGTAGAGGCTGCGCAGTTCGTTGCGATCCACCGTGCTGGCGAGCACCAGCACCGGCGTCCCCAGGGGGCGGGCAACGGGTTCCAGGTCGCGGAAGTAACGCCGGTTGAGCTGCTCCCTGGACAAGCCGATGACCACTGCATCCCAGGTTTCAGAACGGATCTTCGCTGACGTCAGTTGCACGGCGTCGTCCACTTCCTGCGCCTCTGCTC
>SLMR01000350.1 GCA_007133445.1 Aquisalimonas sp.
GAGGCCGTGGACGTGCACATGACTGACCTGCTTCACGGCCGGATGACCCTGGCGTCGGTCCAGGGCCTGGTGGCCTGTGGCGGCTTTTCCTATGGGGACGTCCTCGGCGCCGGCGGCGGCTGGGCCAAGACCATCCTGTTCAATCCGGTGCTGCGCGAGCAGTTCGCGGCCTTCTTCGGCCGGGGCGACGCCTTTGCGCTGGGGGTGTGCAACGGCTGTCAGATGCTTGCCACCCTTCGGGAGCTGATTCCCGGGGCCGAACTGTGGCCGGATTTCGTGCGCAACCGCTCCGAGCAGTTCGAGGCCCGCCTGTCCCAGGTGGAGGTGGTGGAGTCTCCCTCCCTGTTCCTGCGCGGCATGGAAGGCTCGCGCATGCCCATCGCGGTGGCCCACGGCGAGGGCCGTGCGGCGTTCTCGGGCGACCGCGGGCCGCGCAAGCTGGCATCCGCGGATCTGGTGAGTCTTCGCTACGTGGATGGGCGCGGTGCGCCCGCCAGCCGTTATCCTGCCAATCCCAACGGCTCGCCGGATGGCATCACCGGCGTGACCACACATGACGGACGTGTCACCATCATGATGCCCCACCCGGAGCGGGTGTTCCGGACGGTGCAGAACAGCTGGCACCCGGCGGACTGGGGCGAGTACGGCCCATGGATGCGCATGTTCCGGAATGCGCGCATCTGCCTCGGCTGAGTGACCATCACGGGGAGAGCATCATGCCCACGGCTGTGGACTGGCTGGATCGCCGCGCGCACCTGAGTCCGCAACGCACGGCCCTGATCGACGCGGCCTCCGGGGAGCGCATCACTTACACCGAGTGGAACGCCGCCGCAAACCGTACCGCCCGGTTCCTCACCGGGCCGTTGGGGGTTGTCGCCGGGGAGCGTGTGGCGGTGCTGGCCGGCAATTGCGTTGCCTACCTGGATCTCCTGTTCGCCTGCAACAAGACCGGTGCCGTGCTGCAGAACCTCAACTGGCGCCTGGCCGAGGAGGAACTGGCCGCACTGCTGCGGGATGCGGCGCCCGCCGTTCTGTTCTACGGCAGTGATTTCCGCGAGATGGTGGAGCACTTGCGCGGGCGTGATGACACCGGCGTGATTCGCCGATGGGTCGCCCTGGACGGCGCGCCGTTGCCCGGTGACGCCAGCCTGGACGAGCGCGCCGACGAGTCACCACGAACGCCGCCGTGCCCGCCGCTGGATCACGATGACCCCTGGGTGATCTGCTACACGGGTGGTACCACCGGGCTTCCCAAGGGGGCCATTCTTACTCACGGCAATATTACCTGGAACGCCGTCAACACCGTCTCAAGCTGGGGGTTGGGTCCCGAGGACACCGCGATTCTCAACGCACCGCTGTTCCACACCGGGGCCCTGAACGTGTTCACCACGCCACTGGTCCACACCGGCGGCTGCAGCATCGTTTGCGCCACCTTCGATCCCACCCAGGTTTTCGATCTCATCGCGGGTGGTGAAGTCAGCCTGTTCTTCGGCGTGCCCACCATGTTTGCCATGCTGCAGGAGCACGAGCGCTGGGAGGATGCCGATTTCTCGCGTCTGAAACTGGTGATCAGCGGTGGTGCCCCGTGTCCGCTGCCGGTGTTCGAGCGTTTCTGGGAGCGCGGCGTCGATTTCAAGACCGGCTACGGCCTCACCGAAGCCGGTCCGAACACCTTCTGGCTACCGCCCGGCCAGGTACGCGCGAAGCCGGGTGCCGTCGGGTATCCACTCATGCATGTGGAACTGTTGCTGCTGGACACTGCCACCGGGGAGCCGGTGAGCGCGCCGGAGACCACTGGTGAACTGCTGATCCGCGGCCCCCATCGCACACCGGGCTACTGGAACCGGCCCGATGCCACCGCCGAGGCCATCGATCCCGACGGCTGGCTGCACACCGGGGATCTCGCGCGCTTCGATGCCGATGGTGCCTACACGATCGTTGGACGCCTCAAGGACATGTATATCTACGGCGGCGAGAACATCTATCCGGCGGAAATCGAGGACGTTCTGCATACGCACCCGGACATCAGCGATGCCGCGGTGTTCGGCCTGCCCGACCGCACCTGGGGGGAGATCGGTTGTGCGGTGGTGGTGCCCGTGGCCGGGGCGGACCTGCAGGCCCGGCGTGTGCGAGCCTGGTTGAAAGAGCGCCTGGCCCGCTACAAGGTGCCGCGGCGCATCGAGTTCACTGAGGCGCTGCCAACGACGGGTGCCGGCAAGATCGACAAGCGGGCCCTGCAGGAGCGGTACACGGACGCCGAGCGGGATGGGGGTGATTGAACGGGCCGTGGTGGTGCATGCGCGGTGCCGGTTTCGGTGCATCAAGATGCACCCTACGGGTGCCCACGCGGGGCGTAGGGTGCATCTTGATGCACCGTGTCCACCTGTGAAGCGCCCGTCCTACGTTCGACCCGCCCCCGGTGCACACGCCTGGAAACCGGAGGCCGCACGTGCAATTCATCCCCTGGAACGGCCACAACACCCTGAGCCTGCGCCAGCTCGACGAACTCAACGGCGTGCCCAAGGGCACGACGTTCCGGCTGTTCAAGCGCTGCGATGCATTGCGGGAAGGTGAGGACTTCTTTTACCTGGCCGCGGAGGAGGCACCGCGGCAGATCGAGGCGTGGCGACAGGCGGGACTGATCTATCCGGCCACGGTGAACGTGGTGCTCGTCACCGAGGCCGGCTACCGCAAGCTGCAGGCCATGGCCCGGGACTGAACCGGGCCATGGCTCA
>SLMR01000220.1 GCA_007133445.1 Aquisalimonas sp.
ACCTCGATGTAATACCCGTGCACGCGGTTGTAGCTCACCTTGAGCGTACTGATGCCGGTTGCCTCACGCTCCCGGGCTTCCAGATCCACCAGGAACTGGTTCGCGTTGTTGCTCAGCGCGCGCAGTTCATCGAGTTCGCTGTCGTAGCCGGCGGCGATCATCCCGCCGTCCCGGGTCAGCACCGGGGGATTCTCCACCAGCGCACGTGCGAGCAGGTCCACCGTCTCCGGATGGGGCGCCAGGGCGTCGATCAGGCCGTACAGGAGATCGCCGTGGATGCCTGTCAGGGCTTCCTGGAGCCGCGGCAGGCGTTCCAGAGCGTGGCGCAGCGCCTCCAGGTCACGCGGGCGGGCGGAGCGCAGTGCAACCCGGGCGAGAATACGCTCGGCGTCGCCGGTGGCATGCAGGACCTCTCGCACCGTCTCATGCCGGCGCTGGTCCATCAGTGATGCCAGGGCATCGTGACGGGCACGTACCTGAGCCTGGTCGCGAAGGGGCCGATGGAGCCAGCGTCGCAGCAGACGGCTGCCCATGGCCGTACGGGTGGTGTCCAGCACGCTGGCAAGGGTGTTGTCCGTCCCTCCGCCCAGGTTGGTCTCGATCTCCAGATTACGGCGGCTGGCGGCGTCAATGATGATGCCCTCATCCCGCCGCTCCACGGTCAGGCCGGTCACATGGGGCAGGGCCGCGCGCTGGGTGTCGGTGACGTACTGCAGTAACGCGCCGGCCGCCCGGACCGCGAGGGGCAGTTCCTCGCAGCCGAACCCGCTGAGGTCACGGGTCCCGAACTGTCGGGTCAGCAGTCGCCGGCAGGTCTCTTCCTCAAAATGCCATGGAGGGCGACGGGTTATGCCGCCATGCTCATGTAAAACATCAGGGAGAATATGGTCTTCGTCGTACAGGATTTCTGCCGGGCCCAGGCGTTCGGTTTCGGCCACAAGCCCGTCGGTATCCTCGACTTCCTGGGTGGTAAAGCGGCCACTGGAGAGTTCCAGGGCGGCCAGCCCGTAGCGGGTTCCCGACTGGCTGATCGCCGCCAGGAGATTGCTCCGGCGATCGTCCAGCAGGGCGTCATCGGTAAGTGTTCCAGGCGTGACGATGCGCGTGACCTGGCGTTCCACGGGGCCCTTGCTGGTGTTGGGGTCACCGATCTGCTCACAGATGGCCACAGACTCCCCGCGCCGGACGAGCCGTGCCAGGTAGTTCTCTGCCGCGTGCACCGGCACCCCGGCCATGGGGATGGACTCGCCTGCCGACTGTCCGCGGGCCGTCAGAGTGATGTCCAGAATCTCCGCGGCGCGCCGGGCGTCATCGTAGAATAGCTCGTAGAAGTCCCCCATCCGGTAGAACACCAGGATGTCCGGGTGCTCGGCCTTGATGCGCAGGTACTGCTGCATCATGGGAGTGTGTTGCAGGCTTTTGTTTTCCTTTTGGGTTTTGACCGCCACTGTACCGGACATCCGCTCGTCTGTTCGTCAGGATGCTACCACCCCGCCGCTGTCTGGCGGGACCCCGGACCCGTCCACGGCACGCCTCAGGCCCTCTGCCTTGCCTCCGCCTCCTCGGCAAGCAGCGCCTTCATCAGGGCGAAGAGCATGGCGAAGACCAGTACGAAGATCGGCAGTCCAACCACGGTGATGACCTGCTGCAGCGCCACCAGTCCGGCCTGCCCGGCAAGCACTATCAGCATGGCCGCTACCGCGCCTTCGGACACGCCCCAGAAAACCCGCTGGCGGACGGGCCCTGATTGCGTCTCACCGGTGCACAGCAGATCGACGACCAGCGATGCGGAGTCCGATGAGGTCGCGAAGAAGATCGCCACGATCACCACCGCCAGCCCCTGGATGAGCTGCGTGGCGGGGAAGTTTTCGAAGAAGGCGAACATGGCGAATTCCGGCCCCCGCGCCACGGCAGTCTCGATCATGCCCGCCTGCTCCCCCAGGGCGGCGCGCGCCTGCGCGCCGATGCCGTCGATCTCCATGGCCGACCAGCCGAAGATCGAGAACCAGACCAGGGTGAACAGCGACGGCGCGAACAGAACGCCGAACACGAACTCCCGGATCGTGCGCCCCCTGGAAATCCGCGCCACGAAGATGCCGATGAAGGGCGCCCAGGTAACCGTCCACGCCCAGTACCAGACAGTCCAACCGCCCTGCCATCCCCAGCCCGTCTCCCTCGTGTAGTGGGCCAGCATGTCGTTCCAGAACGCCATGGGAAACAGGTTGGTCGCGTAGATGCCCACGGTTTCGACGATGCCGCGCACCAGGAACAGTGTGGATCCGGCGAACAGCACGAACACCATCAGTGCGGTGGCCATGGCGATGTTGATATTGGAAAGAAGCTGCACCCCGCGGTCGAGGCCCGCCACGATCGACACCGTTGCCACTGCCGTCAGCAGAGCGATGATGGCCACCTTCGAGCCGACATTGTCGGGGAGTCCGAAAAGCTCGGCGAGCCCGGCGTTGATCTGCTGCGTTCCCAGCCCGATCGACACCGCCACACCGAACAGCGTGCCGAGGATGGCGAGCACGTCGATCGCCTTGCCGATCGGACCGTGGATGCGTTCCCCGAGAAAGGGCCAGAACACGGCGCTCACCCGCATCGGCAGCCTGTAGCGATAGATGAAAAAGGCGAAGGCGAGCCCTGGCAGGGTGAAGATGGCCCAGGTGTGCAGCCCCAGATGATAAAGGGAGAACCCCATCGCCTCCCGGGCCGCCTGCACGG
>SLMR01000368.1 GCA_007133445.1 Aquisalimonas sp.
AGAGTCCCACCACCAATCCCCTCCCCCCGCCGCGCGGCATCGATGGCGCCGTAGACGGCGGTGGCATAAAGGCCCCACTTGATGCCAAGGCCGATGAAGATGGCGGCGACGAATCCGGGCAGGGTCACGCGGAGCACGCCGGCAGCGTAGTTCACCACGGCGTGGGGGAAGCCGGGCAGAACCCGGAGGGCACACTGGGAGAGAACGTCCCCCCGCTTCTGCATGAACGCGATCACGCCGGCGGTGCGACGGGCATTGCGTAGGCGGTGACCGAGGGTCGACGCGATCCAGTAGGCGGCCAGGCAGCCGGGCAGGCTGCCGGCCAGGAGCATGGGCACGGCAATGGCAGGCGGATGGAAAGGGGCGATCAACCAGAACACCAGGCTGCCCGGCAGGGCGAAGGCGAAGAACACTGCCAGCAGGAGCACGCTGCCAACCATGACCCAGGGCTTGCGCGCATATTCATCGCCCGTCGCCACCAGCGTCTCCAGGGAGATCGGTTGCCACAGCGCCAGGGCCAGGCCGGTGCCCAGTAGCACCACCAACAGGATGGGACGCCAGGCCATTACGCGCACTGCCTCCCTGATCGCTCCCTCCTCGCCCGGGCCGTCCCGCTTTGCCTCACTCTGCCTCCTGCTCACACCAATGGTTCAACTGAGCATCATCCCACATCCCCGTTGCATGGCGCAGGCCCGTGATCGGCACGGGCGCTCCCGGGTTCCCGGACGCCGGAAACGGTTCCTTGCCGACGCAACGGGGCTGGTATAGTCCGGCCCGTATTCCGCCGCGCCCACCGGCCCTGCAACGCCGGGCGCGGCGCCAGTCAGCCAGGCAAGTGGAGCAACTGCATGACCGACAAAGACATCACCAAGACGAAGATCCTGAACAAGGTCTACACGGCCGACGACCACGAGCAACTGATGGACGCCTACAAGGCTTGGGCCGACGAGTACGACAGTGATCTGGTGGACCGGTTCGGCTACGTAGCCCACATCACCAGCGCCAAGGCTCTGGACCAGGCACTCGGCGGCCGGCACGACGCCGCCATTCTGGACGCCGGCAGCGGCACGGGGCTGGTGGGCGAGCAACTGGCGAAGCTCGGCTACCGCATCATGGATGCCCTGGACTACTCCCGGGACATGCTGGACCAGGCCCGCGAGAAGGGAATCTACCGTACCCTGCTTCAAGTGGACATGACCCGGTCATTGCCCCTGAACGACGACAGCTATGATGCCGTGGTGTGCACCGGCACCTTCACCTACGGCCACGTCACCGGCGACGCCTTTGCCGAGCTGATCCGGATCACCCGTCCGGGCGGCGTGATCGTCTTCACCGTGCGCGAAGGTGCCTACGAGGACTACGGCTACCGCGAAAAGATGCTGGAACTGGAGACCCGCGGCGCGTGGGAGCTGGTGAGCTTCTACGACACGCCCTACCAGCTCGAGGAAGGCAACACCTGCAAGATGTGCACGTACCGCGTGCCTCACGTGGACCAGTAAGCCGGGCGCTACAGCCCCGTATTACTCCGGCAGTAACCGGAACGTGCCGTATCGGCCTTCGGCGGACTGGCCCGTGTCGTCGCAGCTGGCCATAATGGCAATGGCTTCCACGGTGTCCACGTCGCGGTCGTGGTACTGTCGGAAGTCGTCACGCAGGTTCCGCCGTTCCGTGCGCCAGGCGCCACCGTTGTCGGGCTCACCGGAGCGCAGCGCGATGTTGTGCGCTACCTGCTGGTAGGGGTTCGGCCAGTCGCTGCCCTTTGGCTGATCGCTGGCCCAGACATAGTTCAGGGCGCGGGTGCGCCAGCGGAGAATCGTGTGGCGATCCACGGCGAACACCCGCAGGACGTAGTCGTCGCCCTCTTCCTCGGTCTCGTCGATATCGCTGAAGCCCTCGTCCAGACGCCAGGACCATTCCAGAACCGGGGTTTCAGCGAGATCGATTTCCTGCTCCAGGAAGTAGCCGAACGCGGCACCGCCATCGCAGCGCACTCGCAGGGCACTCTCCCCGTCATGTTCCACCAGCTTGAAGTCGCTCTCGCCAACGTAGGTCCGCTTCTCCCACTCCAGAATGTCCGCGGGAACGAACACAGATTCCGCCCCGGCGGGCACCGTTATCGCAAGAGCTACCGCCAGAATGCCCCACTGCCTGCCCCGCATAGCGTTCCCCATGTCAACTGGATCATGAACGCAGCGTAACGGGCGAGACAAGGCACCGCCTTGCCATGGATCAATTCGAGCGGATGGACCACGTGAAGCAGATGCCTACGCATTCACGCCCGTATTACGACGGTCTGGCGACACCCCAGTAATTGAACCCGGCAAACTTCGGTGTCTTCGGCAAGTACCCGCTATCCATGCGGTCGATGCGGAAGCCAGCGTCCGTAACGAGACGCGGGATGGCCCGGTTGAGGTTACAGCCGCCCCCCACCGGTCGCCAGAGCGGATTGAGCCTGTCCTGCCATTTGCGCACGGCTTCGTCGGGCGCACTGCCGTGCTCACAGAACAGCAGTCGGCCACCGGGTTTGAGCACGCGCCGCATTTCCTCCAGTGCGCGGTGCCCGTCAGGAACCGTACAGAGCGTGTAGGTGAGCACCACGGTATCGGCGGCAGCATCCTCCAGCGGGATCTCCTCGGCAGGCAGATCCAGCCACCGCACCTCGAACGGAGCCGCTGCGACGTTCCTACGCGCCTTGCGACGCATGCCCTCCGATGGCTCA
>SLMR01000020.1 GCA_007133445.1 Aquisalimonas sp.
CGGCGCGGCAACTGCGGCGCTCGCGACATGCGTAGGGTGCATCTCGATGCACCTTCAAGAACATCCCGGCGCCCGCGTCAATGCCGACGAAGTGCACGTTCGTTGTCACCGACCAGCCGAATCCCCCGCGACGCTGCGGTGCGCTCCGTGTCCAGCAGCAAATCATCGCACCCACCATCGGGCGCGTAACCGTCCACGCACTCCCGCAGCACCTGGCAAGCCGCCTCAGGGTCATGGGCGCGGCAGGCCAGCTCCAGCCGATCGATGTTCTGCATCAGGGCATCCCAGCTCAGGGAGGCCTCGCTGGCCTGCATGATCATGGAGTGTTTGGTGCCCGAGACGTCCTGGCCGAGGAGGAGTTCCTCGTAGAGCTTCTCCCCGGAGCGCAGACCCGTGAAGATGATACGAATATCCCCGCCCTCGCCATCCTCGTCCGCCGGGGTGTAACCACTGAGATGGATCATCCGGCGGGCAAGATCGTAAATCCGCACGGACTGGCCCATGTCCAGCACGAACACCTCTCCACCATCGGCCATGGAGCCAGCCTGGATCACCAGGCTGGCCGCCTCGGGGATGGTCATGAAATACCGCGTCACATCCGGGTGTGTCACGGTGACCGGGCCGCCGGATTTGATCTGCTCCCGGAAAAGCGGTACGACGGAGCCGGAGGAGTCCAGCACGTTCCCGAAGCGCACCATGGAGAAGCAGGTGTTGCTCGAGCGCTGCGCCAGTCCCTGAAGCACCAGCTCCGCGAAACGTTTGGTCGCACCCATCACATTGGTCGGCCGTACGGCTTTGTCCGTCGATACCAGAACGAACCATTTCACGCCCGTGGCCTCGGCCGCTACCGCAGCGCGATAGGTGCCGAAAATGTTGTTCTGCACGCCTTCGAGCGCATTCTCCTCGACGATGGGTACATGCTTGTAGGCAGCGGCGTGGTAAACGGTTTCCACCTCCAGGAGTTCCATCACCCGCTCCAGGCGGCGACGATGAGTGACCGACCCCAGCAGCGCGACGATGTCACAGCCGATACCGCGGAGCTGCACCAATGTCCGAAGCTCCTGGTCAATGGCATACAAGGCCACCTCGGATTGCTCGAACAGCACCAGCCGGCGTGGTTCGCGCATGAGGATCTGCCGGCAAAGCTCGGACCCAATCGACCCCCCGGCGCCCGTCACGAGAACCGTTCGCCCTTTAATGCAACAATCCAGAAGATCTTCATCCGGGGCTACCGCATCGCGACCCAGCAGGTCATCAATGTCCACCTCGCGGATGTCCTGAACCCGCGCCGCACCCGAGACGATGTCGGCCATGTCCGGGATCGAGCGCACATGCACCGGGTAAGGCTCCAAAGCCTGGACGATCTCACGCCGCCGACGTCTGGGGGCCGAGGGCATGGCAAGCAACACGTGCCCAACGCCGTACTCCTCCACCAATTCCGGGATGCGATCGGGCGCATACACCGTGATGCCATCGACAACTGTGCCGTGAAGACCAGGATCGTCATCCAGGAACGCCACCGGTTCGTGCTCACGGGTCGCTAGCAACGAGGCGGCCAACTGGGCCCCGGCGGCGCCGGCCCCGTAGATCGCGACCGGCTGACGATCCGCCTCACGCTTGATCACGGACTGAAACCAGGCCCGCACCAGGAAGCGACTGCCCCCAATGACAAGCAGGCCCATCAGCCAGTAGATCGTGAATGTGGTCCGCGGCACGCCCTCAAGACGCCCGATCGCCACGATCGCAATGAACAGGAGGGTGGAGAGCGTCACGCCCGCGACAATCGCGCGCACGGCCTGTGGCCCCATGTAGCGCACGACCGCCCGGTAGAGCCGAACCATTGCGAACAAAGGGATACTCAGGACAGGGACGGCGACAAGCAACCACCAATGCTCGAGCATCACACCGGCGAGGCCATCCCCCTTCCGCAGGGAGAATGCCGCCCACATCACCAGCATGAGCAGCACGACATCGGCGGCCATCATCACACAACGCTTGCCGCCGCGCGGCAATTTCAGCAACAGCCGCAACAGTCGATTGATTGACTCCACAACGCCCCCAAGAATCACAGGCACGGCCCTGTGCCGGCTGACGCCAGTTGACTCCGCAACGGTGCACTTACTCTTCCGGAGACTTTATCTGATTCCTGGTGCACTCCGGGCCTGTAGCCGGCAGGCATCACACTGCCAAAACAGTGAACTGTCACGCCTACCGTGCGTGCAGCGAGATTGTAACGTGTTCCGCCTGGGTTGTCTTTGCAGTGCATCACGTGGAACGGGGATCACCATCAGCGCCGCGCATCATCACTGGCCTGCCCAGCCCGACGAGTTCGCCTCACCCCAGCGACCTTGAGACCTGACAATTGTGAACAACGTATCCGGCCAACCCGCGCAGCCGACGCTCATGCGAGGCCATACCGCGCGTGGGCAAGCATCCCCACGCTTCATGCATCACTCGTAGTGGCTCCAGAGCCGGAGAACCTTCACCACTCTCTCCTCGTC
Organism: Aquisalimonas sp.; assembly: GCA_007133445.1. Next base: position 2,502 of record SLMR01000020.1, read on the forward strand.
GAGCACCTGGTAAACCAAGCGATGCTGAATGTTAATCCGGCGAGAATAAGCCCCTGCAAGGTCACCAACGAGCTTCTCAAACGGAGGCGGCTTGCGGTAAGGGTCTTCGGCGATCAGTGCCAACAATTCCTGGGCTTTTTGCTTGAGGCCGCTGGAGGCCAGTTTTTTTGCGTCCTTCTGGACTTGTTTGGTGTAAACCAACTTCCAGGTCACCA
>SLMR01000394.1 GCA_007133445.1 Aquisalimonas sp.
CCAGGCGTTTTTCGGCGGTAGCGGGTAGATGGTGGTGGTGTCCAGCAACTTGCCGGTGGCCGAAACGACCACCACCTTGCAGCCGGTGCGGATGCCGGGATCGATGCCCATAACGCAGCGGCTGCCGGCCGGTGGTGCCAGCAGCAGGTCGTGCAGGTTGCGGGCGAAAACCTGGATGGCCTCGGCCTCCGCCCGTTCCCGCAGGCTGCCGATCAGGTCCGTTTCCAGCCGGGTGTAGAGCTTGACCCGCCAGGTGTGGCGCACCAGCGCCTGCAGCCAGTCATCGCCGGGGCGGCCCTGGTGATGCACGCCGAAATAGCCGGCGACGCGTTCATGGCAGGGGCCTGGTTGATCCCCGTCGATCTCGATGGCCAGCCGCAGCACGCGCTCCTTGCGGCCACGCAGCAGGGCCAGGGCGCGGTGGGACGGGATCGCCTTCAGGGCTTCGCGATAGTCGAAGTAGTCGGCGAACTTGGCGCCGGCCTCTTCCTGCCCGGGAGCCACCTCCGAGACCAGAACACCCTTGTTCCAGGCGTAGTCGCGGAGTGCGGCCACCAGGTCGGGGTCTTCGGCGGCCTCTTCCGCAAGGATCGCACGCGCGCCTTCCAGGGCCACGTCCGCATCGGCGACACCGGCGTTATTGTCGACGTAAGCGGCCGCGCGCGTTCGTGGATCCTGGGAGGGGTCCTGAATCAGTGCCCGCGCCAGGGGTTCCAGGCCGGACTCCCGGGCGATCTGGCCCTTGGTGCGGCGCTTTTTCTTGTAAGGGAGGTAGAGGTCTTCAAGGCGCTGCTTCGTCTCGGCGCTCTGAAGCGCCTGCAGCAGGCTGTCGGTGAGCTGGCCCTGTTCCCGGATTGTGGCGGTGATGGTCTCGCGCCGCTCCTCCAGCTCTCGGAGGTAGCCAAGGCGCTCCTCGAGCTGGCGCAGCTGGCCATCATCCAGGCCACCGGTGGCCTCCTTGCGGTAGCGGGCGATGAAGGGAACGGTGGCGCCATCGTTCAGAAGCCGGACCGTGGCGTCGACCTGATTGATGCGGACGCCGAGTTCCTCGGCGATCCGTCCTGTGAGAGTGTCTGCCATGAGCGTGTTGCGCGCAGCTGCGGGAAAGCCGCGATGATAGCAGATGGGGCAGTGGCTACCGCATGATGCCGATGCCGATCCCGAAGCGCACGCTGGGTTCCTGGCGCTGGGGTGTGGTCTGCCGCGGCCACAGGTGCAGGTCTTCGGCGGTCACCACCGGATAGCGGTACTCGGCCTCGCCGATGGTGGCCGTGCGGGAGGTCTGCAGCGGCCCCGAGATGGTGATCTGACGGCCGGCGCTGTAGTCCTCCGGTTCCAGGTAGCCGTCGGCGATGGCCAGGAAGCGCCCCTGGGAGGAGCGGTCGGTGCGCGGCTGCTGCCCGCGGTCCAGGGGATAGGCGAGGATCTCCAGTTGGGTGGAGTCCTCGCCGGGTTTAGCGCTGATGATGGTACCGCCCCAGAGGACGCGTTCGTCCTCGATGCGTTCGCTGGCGGCCTGCCGCGGCTGGAGGTCGCGATTGACGCCCTCGGTATCAAACGATGGGCCGCCGGCGCAGGCGCTCAGGAGCAGCGCGATGGCGAGGGTGAGCAGTAGCTGGATCAAGCGAAGGCGCATAACCGTTCCGGGGCTCAGTGCTAGCGGAAACCGCGGCGATGTGGGTACCAGGGATCATACCAGGGGTCATACCACGGATCGTAGAACGGGCCGCGGGGATGACGGGGATAGGTCGCTGGCGTCGGATCCCGCTTCGGCCACAGGTGATGGCCGCTGGCCCGGAGACGTACGTAGGGGTACTCGTAGTCGCCCACCGGGCGTGCCTCGGTGCCGTCGATGGTGCCGGTGACGGTGATGCTGCGGCCCTGTTCGTAGATGGCCGGGTCCAGGAAACCGTCGATCACGGCGAGGAAGCGGCCGGCGCTGTCGTCCCGCTCGCGCGGGCGACCGCTGCGATCAAGATCGCGCCCAACGACCTCCACAAGCGTGGTGTCCGACTTGTTCTCGACGCCGGCGATGGTGCCGCCCCAGCGAACCCGTTCGCCGTCATGCCGTTCGGCATTCTGGCGCACCTCGGCCAGGCCGGGGCTGTCCCGGCCCGGGTCGGGGATGCCGTCAGGCGTGCCTGCGCACGCTGACAGCAGGAACGCCGTTGCGATGACAAGACCCGACAGGCCGGTGCGCATCAGGGAGTGCCTCGGTGATGACCGTTACAGGCTCAGACCGCCTTTTGTCGCCGGGGTTCGCGCCGCTGCTCGGCGAGTGTGACCGTGGCCACGCCGGCGGCAATCAGCGCCAGGCCGACGATGTTGGTGAGCGACAGCGTCTCGCCCAGGGCCACCGCGGAGGCGAGCAGCCCGAAGGCCGGGACGCCAAGGCTGCCGATGGAGGTGGTGACCGCCGGCAGGGCGCGGGTAACGGTGATGATCGCCCAGAACGGGAATGCGGTAGCCAGGGGCCCATTGTAGAACAGGATCAGCAGTAGCACCGGATCGGTCCAGGCGATGGCAGCAGGTTCTTCGGCCACCAGCGCGATGGGCAACAGCACGACCGCCGCGACGCCGAACTGCCACGGCGCCAGGGTGAGCGGCGGCCCCTGGGATCGGCGGGCGCGCACGTAGACGATCAGCAGTGCCCAGCACAGGGCTGCGAGGAGCAACAGGCCGTTGCCGATGACCACTTCCGGGTTGCCCCAGTCGAAGCCGAAGGGGTTGAACATCACGGCGACCCCGGCGATGCCCAGGGCAAAACCGATCAGGCGCGGGCGGGTCATGAACTCGCCCAGTGCCAGCGCGGCCATGGGCAACACCCACAGGGAGGTGGTGTAGGCGAGGATGGCGGACCGGCCGGCAGGCACGAACTGCAGCGCGGTGGTCACCAGCCCGAGGTATGCCGCCATCTGCAGCAGCCCCACTCCGAGCACCAGCGTCCACTCCTGCCGATAGGGCAGGCGCAGTTGTCCGGCCATGCCAGCGACCAGGACCATGCAGAGACACCCGAGTAGCATCCGGGTGGCGGCAAACATCAGTGGCGAGATGTACTCGAGGCCGACCTTCATCACCGGCCAGTTCGCGCCCCAGAGCACAATCACGAGGCCGAGGAGCGTCAGTGCGGCCGTTGGCGTCAACGAATGCCGCTCAGGCATGGAGTTGTGGCTCCCGGTCGCCGGAATCAGCGGCCGAGGCTACCACAACCGGGGCGCTGTCAGAGGAACGGGCATTCAGGGTCCGGAGATTCGCCGAAAAGGCTCTCACCCGGGACCACATCCTTCACTTCGAAATAGTCACCGGGCTGCTCCTGCTCGCTGGCCCGCCGGACCCGCACGAACTGCATGTCGTGGACCAGCCGTCCGTCGTCGCGAATGTGGCCGTTGCGGGTGATGCCGTCGTCGACGTCCATGTCGCGCATGGTGGCCACCAGTTCAGGCCCGGTGCTGTGGCCTGAGTCCTCGACTGCCTTGAGGTAATGCAGCGTGCTGACATAGACGCCGATCTGCGCCGACGATGGTCGGCTGCCGCTGCGCCGCTGGAAGCGCTCGCTGAACGCGCGGCTGGCATCGTCGGCATCCCAATAGTACGGGACCATGAAGCGCATGTCGCCGGCGGCATAGAGACCCACCTGGCGGATGTCCTGGAGCAGCGTCATGACACTCACCAGTTCGGCTTCGCCGTGGACACCGAGTTCATGGGCGTGGCGAATGCTCTGGACGAGTCCGGCACCGGCGTTGCCGACGGCGATGATGTCCGCGCCGCTTGCCAGTGCATCGGCCATGATCCCGAGGAAGTCGGTTCGGTCGAAGGCGTGGAAATGGGTGTCCACCAGCTCGCTGTCATGATCTGCCAGCGCCTCCTCGAGACGGTCGCGGATGTCATGGCCGAAGGGGTGGTCCAGTGTGATGAGATACCAGTCGGAGCCCGGCTTCGCCTCTGCCAGCGAATGGGCGAGACCGGTGGTCAGCCCCCGCACGTTGTACTGCCAGTCGATGGCCACCGGGCTGCACTCCGCCCCGGTGAGTTGTTCCGAGCCTGCCCCGATGTGAACCGTTGCGATCTCGTGGTCACGGGTGAACGCCTGTACCGCCAGTGCAACGGCGGACCCCGGCATGTCGGTGATCAGGTCGATACCATCGCCCTCGTGCCACTGCTGCGCCTTGTCCACTGCCACGTCGGGATCGTTCCCGGTGTCTGCCATCACGACCTCGACAGGCGTGTCGGCCACCGAGCCCCCCATGTCCTCAACGGCGAGTTCCGCCGCGATCTGAGAGCCCTGCCCCGCGGACTCACTGTAGGCACCAGTGACATCGGTGAGCACCCCGATGCGAATCGTGTCGCCACGAATCTCGGCGTCGACGGCCCAGGTGGCGGCCAGCAGCGTGCCGCCGAGGAGTAGCGCTCTGAGCGCCCGCTCGCCTATACCATGTCCCATCATGGTGACCCCTCCCGTGTCAGTTCTTATTGATGTGCTCCGCCTGCCCGGTGACCGGCGAGTTGTCGGTCGGCCTGGGTGTTGCGGAATGTGACGATTGAATCACGTGTCGTGTAGAAAAGGGAAGAGGACTGCACTGGCATAGTGCGTGGCTCGCGTGCCGTATCGGCTCGGAAGTCGGCTGGTGACGGAATCGTCGTCCGGCAGGGGGTAGCTGGCCGCGCGGCCGCCGCGGCCAGGCGTGACTCTACTCGTCTTCGTCGCGCATGGCGACCTGCTGCTCGCTCATGTCGTCCAGCTGGGCGACCAGTGGCACCGCGCGGGCTACGAAGTCTTCCAGGTGCTCTTCCGCCACCGGTTCACCACTGGGCAGGTCCACCCGCATCGGGTTGCGGTGCTCGCCGTCCTTAATGAACTCGTAGTGCAGGTGGGCACCGGTGACTAGGCCGGAGGCGCCGACGTAGCCGATGGTCTGCCCCTGCTCGACCCGCGAGCCCACGCTCAGGCCGTTGGCGTAGCGGGACATGTGGGCATAGAGCGTGCGGTAGCGGTTGGCGTGCTCGATGATGATAGTGCGCCCGTAGCCGCCCTTGCGGCCGCGATGGACAATGCGGCCGTTGCCCGCCGCCATGATCGGCGTGCCGGAGGGTGCGGCGAAGTCCGTTCCCAGGTGTGGCCGCCGGACGCCGAGCACCGGGTGCTTGCGGTTGGGGTTGAAATGGGAGCTGATGCGTGCGTCTTCCACCGGACGGCGAATGAACGCCTTGCGCAGGTTTTCCCCCTCGGGGCTGTAGAAGCCGGTGGCACCGTCCGGGTCCGTGTAGCGCACGGCGTCGATCTCGCGGCCACGATTGACGTAGCGCGCGGCCAGGATGGGGCCGTCGCGGACGTGCTCGCCGTCAATGTAGTAGCTCTCGTAGGCCACGGAGAACATGTCGCCGGAGCGCACGTCGCGACCGAAATCAACCTGCCATTCGAAGATATGCATCAATCGCATGATCTGGCCGTGGCTCAGCCCCGCGTCCGACCCGGCCATGAACAGGGAGCTGTTGACGATGCCGGACGCGTGCTTCACGCGGGTCTCCACGGCCCGGGATTCCACCGAGACTCGGAAGTCCTCATCGTCGTCACGTTCCACCACCAGTGTTTCGGAATCGCCGATGTCGTAGCGCAGACCCCGGAGGCTGTCGTCGGTCACGTGGAAGTGGATTTCGTCGCCGGGATAGATGCGCTGCAGTTTGGCGGTGCGGTCGTCGGTGTTGACGAGGCGGTGCAGGTCATGCGGGCTCAGGCCGGCGCGGCTGAAGATGGCCGCCAGGGAGTCGCCGGAGCGCACCTCGATGGTCTCCCATTCCGGACCTTCATGGGGTTTCTCCTCGGCCTCGGCTGTCGCGGTGGCATCGTCGGCGGGCGCCTCCGCCACATCCAGGCCATTGGTATCGCTGCCTTCGTCCTGGAGCGGGGCATCCAGGGCGTCGATGCCTTCGCCGGTGTCCGCGACCGGCATGGCCGCATCTGCAGGACCTGCCTGGTCAGTATCGGCGAGGCCGTTGTGGCTTGCCGGGGTGTCCACCAGGTCAGTGACACGGGTACCCGGCAATTGCAGCTCCGTGGCCGTCATGGAGCCGCCATGGTCGTTGCCGTCTCCCTTGTCTCCGGCGCCAAGGAGGCCGACGCCGATCAGGCTGGCACCGATGCCGCAGACCAGCAGGGGCACGGGGCGTAACCACCACCGCAGGCCCCGGGGAGGTGCGTTGCGCGCGTCCTCCCAGTCATGTTCTCCGTGATGGTGCCCCAACGGTCGCCCCCCTCGGTATGGCGTCTGGCGCGCGTCGCGCGCGATGCTTTTCCCGTTACCCTATAACAGGCAGTTCAAAAACTCAAAAAGAAGATTTCGCAACTGATTCATATCGTTGGTTTTTGGAGACATGAACCAAGGCGACGACAGGCCGTGCCCCGGAGTGCGCGGCAAGTGCCTGGGCGAAGCCCTGAAAGCTCACGCATCATGCATGCCTCGCGGGGCGACCTCCAATCACGGCATGTTAACAGCGTTGCACGCGCGTCCGCCTGCGTTCCGTGCCTGCGTCACGAAACGGGACGGAGGGGTGTTGTTGCATCACTCCAGGGACAGGATGAACTGCCACTGCTGTGCGGTGACCGGCATCACCGAGAGGCGATTGCCCTTGCGCACCAGTGGCATGTCGGCGATTTCCGGCCGCTCCTTGAGCTCGGTCAGGCTGATGGTGCGATCCAGTCGGCGCACGAAGCGCAGATCCACCATGTACCAGCGCGGCTTGTCCGGGTCGCTCTTGGGATCGTAGTGCGGGTCCTCCGGATCGAACGCGGTGTGGTCCGGGTAGCCCTCGCGGGCCACTTCCGCGATGCCGACAATGCCGGGCACCTTGGTGTTGGAATGGTAGAAGAACACCTGGTCGCCGGCGCGCATCTGGTCACGCATCATGTTGCGCGCCTGGTAATTCCGAACCCCGTCCCAGTGATCTGTCTGGTCGGGCGCCGCGGCAAGATCGTCAATGCTGAACTCGTCCGGCTCTGATTTCATCAGCCAGTACTGCATGCATCCAGCTCCGAAGCAGCTGTGTCGGGGAAGACAAACATCAAGGAGAGGACACCCCCCGCCTGCGCCGTGCGGTGTCGCCCCTTGAACCCTGAGGTTCAGGTGGGGAGAACGAGCGGCGCCTTAGGCTTTCCGCACTCGGGCGGACATGCACACCGGTTCACCGCCACGTCAATTCCCCTGGCGATGCAATTGAGGGTCAAGGAATAGCTGTGACCGCTGTCGAACGCCGCAGGGGATGTCCTCGCCCATAGTGGCGGCAACGTCAGGCGACTGCAAGGTTCGTATTTCAGGAATCCGGCAGGACCTGACCGATGCGCTCCTCCATCGCGCGCACGCGATCCTCCACCAGTCGGGCCGTCTCCTTCTGGTCGTCGCGGGCCTGGAGCAGTTCATGGGTGAGGTTGAGCGCAGCCATGACCGCGACCCGGTCCGGGCCATGCACCTTGCCGCTGTCGCGCACTTCGCGCATGCGCTTGTCCAGCAAGTGGGCCGAGTTGAGCAGCCCGTCTTTCTCGTCCGGCGGGCAGGCGACCATGTATTCCTTGTCCAGAATCATGACCCGGACGGGTTCCATGCCATCACGCATGTCAGTGGTGCTCCATGGCCTTGAGGCGGCTGATCATGGACTCGATCTTCGATCGCGCCATCTCGTTCTTTTCCAGCAGGCTGGCCCGCTCGGCATTGAGCGTGTCCTGGGACTGGCGCAGCACCCGGTTCTCCTCTTCCAGCCGGGCGCAGTAGCGCACCAGCGCGTCCACCTGGCGGTCAAGCCGGTCCAGTTCCCTGCGTAGTGCCTTGGGCGACATCTCGCTCATGCCTGCATCCTTACCCGGTGGCGGCGCGATGCCGCGGATCTGCATGATAGGATAGCGATTTTGCCCCGGATTGAATACGGCGAGGCCCGATGACTCAGTTGCTGCCCGAATACGATGCCCTGGAGGCCGCCCTGGCCGAGGTGGATGCGGAGATCGGTGCCGCCGAGGCGCAGGGCCTGCTGGCCGGCATGCTGAGTGCCGCGGGTGATGCCGAAGCGGCCAAGTGGATCGCCCAGGTGCTCGCCGGAACCGAGCCACGCGGCGAGCCGGCGCGACGTTGTCTCGAGGGGCTGGCAGCCGTTCATGCCGCCACCTGCGAGGGCATGGACGACAGCAACCTGGCGTTCGAGCTGCTGCTGCCCGCGGACGACGCCCCGGTGACTCGTCGCGCCCAGGCGCTTGGTGCATGGGCCCACGGTTTCATCTACGGCCTGGGTGTTGCCGGGCTGGCCGATGAAAGCCAGCTGCCCCGGGAGGTGAGCGAGATCATCGGCCACTTGGGCGAGGTCAGTCACGCCGTGAGCGACACCGGGGATGATGAGGACGAAGCCGCCTACGCCGAGCTGCTGGAGTTCGTGCGCACGGCGGCGCTGCTGGTGCGCGAACACCTGCAGCCCCGTCGCCGGGACCGCCCGGTGCCGGTGCCCGGTGACCAGCAGGGCAGTCAGCGCAAACACTGAAACCCCATATACCCCTGGGACGAGCAACCATCTATGGATCACGAGGAATACGCCCGCCGCCGCCGTGAGCTCATGAACCTCATGGGCGACGGTGCCGTGGCCGTTCTGGCCGCCGCACCGGAGCGACGCCGCAACCGGGATGTGGAGCACCCCTACCGCCAGGACAGCGACTTCTACTACCTCACCGGGTTTCCCGAGCCGGAGGCGGTGCTGGTGCTGATTCCCGGGCGGGCGCAGGGAGAGACCATTCTCTTCTGCCGCGACCGGGATCCGGAGAGGGAAGTCTGGGACGGTCCCCGCGTCGGCCAGGAGGGGGCCTGCGAGCGTTACGGTGCCGATGACGCCTTCCCCATCGATGACATCGACGAGATCCTCCCGGGCATGCTCGAGGGCAAGGAGCGGCTTTATTGCACCATGGGGCAGCATCAGGATTTCGATCAGGCCATCCTGGGCTGGGTCAACCAGGTTCGCGCACGGGCGCGGGCCGGTGCGCGCGCGCCGGGCGAGTTCGTGGCCCTGGAGCATCCCCTGCACGAAATGCGGCTGATCAAGAGTCCGGCGGAGCTGGAGCAGATGCGCCGGGCCGCACAGGTGTCTGCCGAGGCGCACCGCCGCGCCATGGCCGTCTGCCATCCGGGCATGCCGGAGTACGCCCTGGAGGCGGAGTTCCAGTACATCTTCCGGCGCAACAACGGCTGGCAGGCGTATCCGCCGATCGTGGGGGGTGGCCGCAACGGCTGCATCCTGCACTACATCGACAATCAGGACACACTCCGCGATGGTGAGCTGGTCCTCATCGATGCCGGCGTGGAGCTGGGTTGCTACGCCTCGGACATTACCCGCACCTTTCCCGTGAACGGCCGCTTCAGCCCGGAACAGCGCGCCGTCTACGAGGTCGTGCTCGCCGCCCAGGAGGCGGCCATCGACGCGGTACGCCCGGGCAACCACTGGAACATGCCCCATGAGGCGGCCCTGCGGGTGCTGGTGCAGGGCCTGGTCGACCTGGGGCTGCTGCGCGGCGACGTGGATGTCCTGATCGAGGAGGAGGCGTACCGCCCCTTCTTCATGCATCGCACCGGTCACTGGCTCGGCATGGACGTGCACGATGTGGGCGACTACCGCATCGACGGAGAGTGGCGCCTGCTGGAGTCTGGCATGGTGGTGACCATCGAGCCCGGGCTCTACATCGCCGACAGCATTCCGGAGGTGGAGCCCCGCTGGCGCAATATCGGCGTGCGCATCGAGGACGACGTGGCCGTCACTGCCGAGGGACACGACATCCTCAGTGCCGGCGTGCCGAAGACGGTGGCCGATATCGAGGCCGCCATGGCAGAGGGGTAGACCTTGACGACCGAGGGCACGGTGGACGTGGTGATCGCCGGCGGTGGCCTGGTGGGGGCGAGCCTGGCCGTTGCCCTGGCGCCCAGCGGGCTGTCCGTCTGCGTGGTGGACCCGGTGACCGCCAAGGCACCCCGACAGCCAAGCTACGATGACCGCAGCACCGCCCTGGCACCCACCAGTCGCCGAATCCTCGAGGCGCTGGGCCTGTGGTCCGCCACCGCCCCCGGCGCCGCACCCATCCGCCACATTCACGTCTCCGACCGCGGCGGCTTCGGTATTACCTCCATGGATGCAGCCCGTGAGGGCCTGGAGGCGCTGGGTTACGTGGTACCGAACCGGGTGCTCGGCCAGGTGTTCCGGGGCGCGCTGGAACAGTTGTCCGCCAGCGTGCGGACGCTGACGGACAGCGTGGTCGCGGTGTCGACCGATGCCGATGCGGCCCGGGTCGAGCTGGCCAGCGGGGCGACCCTCTCCGCCCGCCTGCTGGTTGCGGCCGACGGGACCCGCTCGCCGCTGCGGGAGCACCTGGGGCTGCACCTGCGCGAGAGCGACTACGGCCAGTACGGAGTGGTGGCCAACGTGACCCCTGCGCAGGATCACGACGGACGGGCGTTCGAGCGGTTCACCGCCGACGGCCCGCTGGCGCTTCTGCCGCTGCCCGGCGGCCACTGTTCGCTGGTGTGGACGGTGCCACCGGAGCGCGCCGAGGCGCTGACGGCCATGGACGATGCCGCCTTCCTTGATGCCCTGCAGGACGCCTTCGGCTATCGCCTGGGCCGTTTCCTGCGCGTCGGGTGCCGGGTCAGCTACCCGTTGCGCCTCAGCCACAGTGACCAGCGGGTGGCCGAACGTGGCGTGCTCATCGGCAATGCCGCACGGACGCTGCATCCGGTGGCCGGG
>SLMR01000112.1 GCA_007133445.1 Aquisalimonas sp.
GACGCCCGAGCCCGTTCGTGCTGCCATCGGGAGCCGTTCCGACACCATGACCGAGCTTGCCCTCATCCTCGTCGCCACGGTGCTGGTCAACAACTTCGTGCTGACCCAGTTCCTCGGGCTGTGCCCCTTCATGGGGGTCTCGCGGAAGACGGAATCCGCGCTGGGCATGGCGCTGGCCACCGGGTTCGTGCTCACGCTCTCCTCCGTGGTGAGCTACCTGGTCCACACCCTCGTCCTGGCGCCGCTCGGGCTGGAGTACCTGCGCACCATCGCCTTCATCCTGGTGATTGCCGCCGTGGTGCAGTTCACCGAAATGGTGGTGCGCTACACCAGCCCGCTGCTGCACAAGGTGCTGGGCATCTTCCTGCCGCTGATCACCACCAACTGCGCGGTGCTGGGCGTGGCCCTGCTCAACGTCCAGCAGCAGCACAGCTTTGTCGCCTCGGTCCTGTACGGCTTCGGCGCCGCCGTGGGGTTCGCCCTGGTGCTGGTGCTCTTCGCCGGCCTGCGGGAGCGCCTGGCCGTGGCGGACGTCCCGGTCCCGTTCCGCGGTGCGGCCATTGCGCTGATCACCGCCGGGATCATGTCGCTGGCGTTCATGGGTTTTACGGGACTGGTTCGGTTGTAGAGGCACGGGTTGGGCCGCTCGCATCGGCATGCTCGGGAAGGTGCATCGAGATGCACCCTACGCGCGCCAGGCCGAACGAACCGTCGCGGCTCGACGAGGCCCCACCGAACCGGGGCAGCAATCGGTTGAGTTCCCGCGGTCGCCGGTCGGGTGCTCCGGTCACGGACCGTCGCTGGCCATGGAAGGCCAGGCCCGTAGGGTGCATCTTGATGCACCGCGTGCCGTCCAGAGTCGCCCCGACCCTGCCCTGCCCCGGTGCCGCGAACATCGCGGCTGAAGCCGCTCCTGCAACGTGCCATCATAGGGGGCTGAATCCGGCGGCTTCCACGCAGTCTCATGGCAACGGCAATCCTGGCAATCGGTCTCCTGGCCGCAGCGTTCGGCCTGATCCTGGGCTACGCCGCCGTGCGCCTGCGCCCGGACTCCGACCCCGTCGTGGACCGCATTGACGCCCTGCTACCGCAGACCCAGTGCGCCCAGTGCGGCTACCCCGGCTGCCGCCCCTACGCAGAAGCCATCGCCAGCGGCGAGGCTGACATCAACCAGTGCCCGCCGGGCGGCGAGAAGACCATCCGGGACCTTGCCGATCTGCTCGACCGCGAACCGCGCCCGCTGAACGCTGACTACGGCGAGGCGAAGACGGTTGCCACCGTCGCCCGGATCGACGAAAGCCGCTGCATCGGCTGCACCCTGTGCATCCAGGCCTGCCCGGTGGACGCAATCATCGGCGCCCAGCGGCAGATGCACACCGTGATCGAGGACCTTTGCACCGGCTGCGACCTGTGCGTGGACCCGTGCCCCGTGGACTGCATCCACATGGCCGAAGTGCCCACCACCACCCGGACCTGGCGCTGGCCACTCCCCACGAACACCCCCGACCGCATGGCCTCCTGATGGCGACGGCATGAGCATGGGACGGCTGTTCGGTTTTCCCGGTGGCATCCGCCTGCCCGGCCACAAGGACACCTCCACTCGCGAACCGGTGACCGACCTGCCGCTGCCGGAGGAACTGATCGTGCCCCTGGAGCAGCACCCGGGCGATCCCGCCGAGGCGACCGTCACTGTCGGCGACCATGTCGCCAGGGGTGCGTGCATCGGCCGCGCCGCGGGTGGCTTCGGAGTCGCCGTGCACGCCCCCACCTCCGGCACCGTCCGCGCCATCGAACCGCGCCCGGTGCCCGACCCCTCGGGCCTGCCGGCACCCTGTATCGTGCTGGCCGCCGACGGCGAGGACCGCGCCGATCCCGATGCGTACCGCCCGCTCCGGGACTGGCACGGGCTGAGTCCCGTCACCCTGCGCCGGCGCATCGAGGACTGCGGGGTTGCCGGGCTCGGCGGCGCGGCGTTCCCCACGGCGGTGAAACTAACGCCGCCCGCCGACCGTGCCATCGACACCCTGATCATCAACGCCATCGAGTGCGAGCCGTGGATCACCTGCGACGACATGCTGCTGCGGGAACGGGCGGACGACGTGATCACCGGCGCACGCATCATGGCGCATCTGCTGGGTGCGGCGCGGATCGTGATCGCCCTGGAGGAGACCAAGCAGGCCGCCCGTGAGGCGCTTGCCCGGACACTGAAACAGGACGGTGCTCAGGACATTGACGTGGCGCCGGTGCCGGTGATCTACCCAGCCGGCGGCGAGAAGCAGCTCATCCACACGCTCACGGGGCGGGAGGTACCCTCCGGCGGGCTGCCGGCCGACATGGGCGTGCTCTGCCACAATGCCGGCACCACCGCTGCCGCCGCACGGGCGGTCCGTGATGGCGAACCGCTGATCGAACGCATCGTGACCGTGGCGGGTGCCGGCGTCGGCGCGCCACACAACCTGCGGGTGCGACTGGGCACGCCGGTGAGCGCGCTGCTCGAGGCCACCACCGCCGACCGCGCACGGCTGGACCGGCTCATCGTCGGTGGCCCCATGATGGGCTTCGCCCTGGAGACGGACGCCGTGCCGGTGACCAAGGGCTTCAACTGCCTGCTGGCCACGGACGCCAACAGCGTGCCGCCCCCCGAACCGGCCATGCCCTGCATCCGTTGCGGCGACTGCGCCGACGTCTGCCCCATGACGCTGCAACCACAGCAGCTCTACTGGCACGCCCGCGCCCGCGACTTCGACGACCTACGGCGCAACGGGCTGTTCGACTGCATCGAATGCGGGGCCTGCGCCTACGTCTGCCCCAGCCATATTCCACTGGTGGGCATCTACCGGCACGCCAAGTCCGCCATCCGCGCGGCGGACCGGGAACAGGAGCAGGCGGAGGCGGCCCGCCAGCGCTACGCCTTCCGGCAGGCACGGCTGGAGCGCGAGCGCCGGGAGCGCGACGAGCGGCGCCGCCGCAAGAAGGAGGCGCTGCAGACCGGTGCACGGGATGCCGACAAGCCGGACAAGAAGGCGGAGATCCAGGCGGCCATTGCCCGCGCCCGGGAGCGCAAGCGCGGGGGCCCACGCGACTCATGAACCTGCAGACACCGCCCGCACCCCACATCGCCTCCGGCAACAGCGTCTCCCGGGTGATGCGCCGGGTCCTCCTCGCCCTGGTGCCCGGGGTTCTGGCCATGACGGTACTCTTCGGCTGGGGCGTGCTGATCAACATTCTGGTGGCCGTGGCGGTTGCAGTCGCCACGGAGACCGCCATGCTGCGCCTGCGCGGCCGGCCCGTGCAGCTGTTCCTGCGCGACTGGAGCGCGGTGGTCACAGCCGTCCTGCTGGCCCTGGCCCTGCCGCCGCTTCTGCCGGCCTGGATAACCGCCGTGGGCGTGTCCTTCGGGCTGGTCTTCGGCAAGCACCTGTACGGCGGGCTGGGCTACAACCCGTTCAACCCGGCCATGGTCGGCTACGTGGTGCTGATCATCGCCTTTCCCCAGGCCATGACCCAGTGGCTGCCGCCAACGGCCCTCGGCGACGCCCCACTGGACCTCCTAGACACCCTGCGCACCACGTTCACCGGCGGACTGCCGGACAGCCTGCCCCTGGACGCCATCAGCCACGCAACGCCACTGGATCACGTCCGGACCGGCCTCGCCGAGGGGCGCGCCCTCGGTGACCTGGGCGGTGGCGGGCTTGTGGGGATGCTGGCCGAGGGCGGCTGGGTCTGGATCAACCTGCTGTTCCTGGCCGGCGGCGCGTGGCTGCTCTGGATGCGGGTGATCCGCTGGCAGATCCCGGTGGGCGTGCTGGCCGGGCTGGCGGTACCGGCGCTGGTGTTCTGGGCCGTCAACCCGGACCAGTATCTGTCACCGCTGTTCCACCTGCTGAGCGGCGGGGCCATGCTGGGCGCGTTCTTCATCGCCACGGATCCGGTCTCCGCGGCAACCACGCCGCGCGGGCGGCTGCTATTCGGCCTCGGCATCGGCCTGCTGACCTGGGTTATCCGAACCTGGGGAGGCTATCCGGACGGGATAGCCTTCGCCGTCCTGCTCATGAACATGACCGTACCGCTGCTGGACCGCTACACCCGGCCACGGATCTTCGGCCACGGCGGGGGGACACCGTGACGCTACCCGACGAACTGCTCCGCACCATGCTGCGCGCCGTCGGCCTGCTGGTGGCCGTCGCGGTGGCGGGCGTGGCGGTGGTGAGCTTCACCCACCTGCAGACAAGGGACGAGATCGAGACCCGGCGCCAAGAACAGGGCCTGCGCCAGTTGGAAGCAGTGCTGCCGGCCGCCATGTATACCAACAATCCGGCGGAGGAGACCGTCACCGTTCAGGACCGGCGGCTCGGCACGGAGGACGCGGTCACGGCCTGGCGCGCGCGCCGCAACGGCGAGCCGGTCGCCGTGATCCTGGCGGTGACGGCGCCGGACGGCTACAGCGGCCCGATCGAACTGCTGGTGGCCATCCGCGCGGACGGCACCGTCGCCGGCGTGCGCGTCCTCGAGCATCGGGAGACGCCGGGCCTGGGGGATGCCATTGAATCGGACCGCAGCGACTGGCTGCAGGAGTTCGAGGACCGCAGCCTCGGGGACCCGCCCGGGGACAGCTGGACGGTAAGACAGCGCGGCGGCGAGTTTGACGGCATCACCGGCGCCACGATCACCGCCCGGGCGGTGATTCAGGCCGTGGGACGGGCGCTGGCGGCGTTCGAGGATCACGGTGACGACTGGCTCGGCGAGCCCGGAGATTCGTAGGGTGCATCTTGATGCACCGCAAAAGGCTCCGACGAACCACCTCGGCCGGCCTGGCCGATGAAGGTGCATCAAGATGCACCCTACGCGTCCGTGGTCCCAGGACCGTGGCCCCCGTTGCCATGGCGCGGTGTCGATACCGCGTTGAGGCACCTTAACTACCCCGCCCGCACACCACCAGCCGCCCGACCCACCATCTCCGCTACAATACGCCCCGGCACTGAACCCGAACGCGACAACCACCCATGGCCGACACCGATTACGGACAACTCGCCCGCGAGGGCCTGTGGACCAACAACCCCGGCCTGGTCCAGCTGCTGGGCCTGTGCCCGCTGCTGGCGGTGAGCAATACCACGGTGAACGCCCTGGCCCTGGGGCTGGCGACCACGCTGGTGCTGCTTGGCTCCAACGTGACGGTCTCGCTGATCCGGCACGCCGCCCGGCCGGAGATCCGCATCCCGGTGTTCGTGCTCATCATCGCCTCGTTCGTCACCGTGGTGGAACTGGTGATGAACGCCTTCTTCCACGAGCTGTTCCTGATCCTGGGGATCTTCATTCCCCTGATCGTGACCAACTGCGCCATCCTCGGCCGCGCCGAAGCGTTCGCCTCCCGCACCACGCCCGGCCCGGCGGCCTTCGACGGCCTGATGATGGGGCTCGGCTTCACCGGCGTGCTGGTAGCGCTGGGCGCCATGCGGGAGGTGCTGGGCCACGGCACGCTGCTGCGCGACGCGCATCTGCTGTTCGGCGAACCGGCCCGGGGGTTGAGCCTGCAGATCGTGCCGGTGGACCAGGGCTTCCTGCTGGCACTGCTGCCGCCCGGGGCCTTCATCGCCCTGGGCCTGCTGCTGGCGCTGAAGAACGCCATTGACGGCCATCAGGAGCGGCGCGCGCAGGCTGCGGCCGCCCCGGTGGACAAACCCGCGGCGGGCCTGCAGAGTCACTGACCTGCTCTTTCCCTCATTACAGCCTCGACATCCATGAACAAGGAAAAACGCACAGAGATCTTCCGGCGCCTGCGGGCACACAACCCGGCGCCCACCACCGAACTGGAGTACACCACCCCCTTCGAGCTCCTGATCGCCGTGGTGCTCTCGTCCCAGGCCACCGATCGCGGGGTGAACAAGGCCACGGCGAAGCTCTTCCCGGTGGCCAACACGCCCGAAGCCATTCTCGCGCTGGGGGAGGACGGGCTGAAGGAGCACATCAAGACCATCGGCCTGTTCAACAGCAAGGCCGCCAACATCATGAAGCTCTGCCGCATGCTGGTGGAGCACCACGGCGGCGAGGTCCCGCGTACCCGCAGGGAGCTGGAGGCACTGCCGGGCGTGGGGCGCAAGACGGCCAACGTGATCCTCAACACCGCCTTCGGCGAGTCCACCATGGCGGTGGACACGCACATCTTCCGGGTCGCCAACCGCACCCGCCTGGCACCGGGGAAGAACGTCCGCGAAGTGGAGGACCGGCTCGTGCGCTGGACACCCCGGGAGTTTCTCCAGGACGCCCACCACTGGCTGATCCTCCACGGCCGTTACGTGTGCTTGGCGCGCACGCCGCGCTGCGGCGCCTGCGTCATCCATGACCTCTGTGAGTACCGCGACAAGACGGAGACGTGATGTTTTCCAGTGACCGTGACGCCATGCGCCGGCAGTACCTGGACGCCTGGCGGAAGTACCGGGACGGCCAGCCCCTGACCCCGCTGGAGACCATGATCGGCAAGGTGGTGTCCGAACACCCGGAGTATCACCCGCTGTTCGAGGACGCCGGTCGGGCCGTTGATGCAGACTGGCAGCCCGAGGACGGCGAGACCAACCCGTTCCTGCACATGGGCCTGCACCTGGCCCTGCGCGAGCAGCTGGCCACCGATCGCCCTCCCGGCGTTCGGGCCGTGCATGAGCGCCTGACGCGCCGGCTCGGTGACCACCTTGAGGCGGAGCACCGCATGATGGAGCCCCTGGCCGAGGCCATGTGGAGTGCCCAGCGCACCGGTAGCATGCCCGATGAAGCGGCCTATCTGGACGCACTGAGGCGCCTGCTGTGATCACCCCCACAGATCCTGCCCGCAGTCAAGGCAATCCTTTACCCATCTCCCGATACGCCGGTATGATGAGCGGTTCATTCAATGTCAGAGGTTCTCCCTAATGCAGATTGCTAAGGACAAGGTCGTTGCCATCGACTACACCCTGAAGGACGACGACGGCAGCGTCCTGGACACGTCCGAGGGCAAAGAGCCGCTCGCGTACCTGCACGGCTCCGGCAACATCATCCCCGGCCTGGAAAAGGCCCTGGAAGGCAAAGCCCAGGGTGACGAAGTCAACGTCCAGGTTCCGCCGGAAGAAGCCTACGGCGAGCGCCGTGACGATCTCCAGCAGGTCGTGCCGCGCAACATGTTCCAGGGCGTGGACGAGCTCCAGGTGGGCATGCAGTTCCAGGCCCAGTCCGAGGCGGGCGAGCAGATCGTCACCATCGCGGCCATTGAAGGGGACGACGTCACCGTGGACGCCAATCACCCCATGGCTGGCGTGCCGCTGAACTTCGAGGTCAAGGTCGTGGAAGTCCGCGAGGCCACCGACGAAGAGAAAGAACACGGGCACGCGCACTGAGCGCGACTTCCCGGTCAGTTGAGGGTGCGGTCCGCATGCGGGCCGCACCCTTTTTCTTGGACGCCTACTTGATCAGGCGCTGCTGCACCCGTCGGAACAGATCCGTACCGGCCCGATTGAGCCATTCGAACGCCACCATCTCGCGGGTAACGATACGCACGCCCTCGCTGCGCATGCGCTCCAGACCCAGCTCCGCATCCCGGGGCCGGCGGCTGGACACCGCGTCGGCCACCACGAAGACCTCGTAGCCATTCCGCACCAGCGCCAACGCGCTCTGCAGCACGCAGACGTGGGCTTCGGTGCCGGCGACCACGATCTGGCGCCGCCCGAGACCGGCGAGCTGCCGCCGGATCGCATCCGACTCCATGCAGGAGAAGTGCACCTTCTCCATCAGTTCGTCATCGAGCACCAGCGCGCGGATCTCCGGCACCGTGGGGCCGATCCCCTGCGGATACTGCTCGGTTACCCGCACCGGCAGATCGACCTCTCTGGCGACCTTGATCAGCCAGCCGGTGTTCTCGATGACCCGCTCGCTCTCGAAGATGGCCGGGGCCAGCCGTTCCTGAACGTCTACCACCAGCAGGCAGGACGTCTGCGCTTTCATCAGCAAGGGCCTGTTCCTCTCGTTCAGCTCATGCGGTAGATGTCGGGAATCCCTTCCGGGCCGTGAACCGTCACGCCAAGGTCGTTGATGCGTCCGTCGGTAAGGCCGTAGATCCAGCCATGCACGGCCAGTTCCTGCCCCTGGGACCAGGCGTTCTGCACGATGGTGGTGGCACAGACGTGCTGCACCTGCTCCACCACATTGAGCTCGCAGAACCGATCCACGCGCTCGCTCTCGGAGGACAACTGCTCCAGCTCCTGCCGGTGCGTCTGATAGACGTCCTTGATGTGCCGCAGCCAGCTGTCGATCATGCCGAACTGGGCGTGTCCCAGCGCTGCTTTCACGCCGCCGCAGTTGTAGTGGCCGCAGACGATCACGTGCCGCACCTTCAGCACCTTCACCGCGTACTGCAGCACCGCCATGCAGTTCATGTCCGTGTGGTTCACCACGTTGGCGACGTTGCGGTGCTCGAACAGTTCTCCCGGGCGCAGGCCGACGATCTGGTTGGCCGGGGCACGGCTGTCGGCACAGCCGATCCAGAGAAACTTCGGTGTCTGTTCGCGGGCCAGCCGCGGGAAGAACTCCGGGTCCTCCGCGCGCATGGCATCCGCCCACTGCCGGTTGTTCGCCAGCAGCGTGTCCAGCGAAGGGCCCTGCCCGTCGTGATTACACATGGTGTCGTCTCTCGCGTCAGTCGTTGCGCCGGGTGTCCTGCCCGATCCACTGCACCTGGTAGAGGTCCAGACGGCGGTCCTGGTAGTTGCGCACCGAGCCCTGGTAGCGCATCTCGCGAAGCTTATCCAGGTCCAGGTCCACGATCAGCGTCATCTCGGTGTTCGGGGTTGCCTCCGAGACCACGGCGTCGTGGGGGAAGGCGAAGTCCGAGGGCGAGAACACGCCGGACTGGGAGTACTGGATGTCCACGTTCTCCACGTTCGGCAGGTTGCCGACGCTGCCGGTAATGGCCACGTAGCACTCGTTCTCGATAGCGCGGGCCTGGGCGCAGTGGCGCACCCGCTGGTAGCCGTTCTTGGTGTCGGTCCAGAACGGCACGAACAGAATGCGCATGCCCTGCTCCATCAGCACGCGGGACAGTTCCGGGAACTGCACGTCGTAGCAGACCAGGATGCCGATCTTGCCCACGTCGGTGTCGAATACGCGCAGGCCGTCGCCACCGCGCAACCCCCAGTAGCTGCGTTCATCCGGGGTGATGTGCAGTTTGTGCTGGGTCTCCCAGCTGCCGTCGCGGCGGAACAGGAAGGAGACGTTGTTCAGCTCCTTGTCGCCGTAGACGGGCATGCTGCCGCCGATGATGTTGATGTTGTAGCTCACCGCGAGCCCCAGCATCTCCTCGCGGATTTCATCCGTGTACTGCGCCAGGCCGCGGATGGCCTCGGCGGGGTTGTCCTGGTTGAAGTTCGACAGCAGCGGCGCGTTGAAGAACTCCGGCAGCATGATGAAATCGGCGTTGTAGCCGGCCAGAGCGTCAACGAAGAACTCCACCTGCTGCATGAGCTCTTCCACCGAGTGCATGGAGCGCATCTGCCACTGCACCGCACCTACGCGCACCACGGTCTTCTCGCCGCCGATGAGCGGCTTCTGGTCCTCTTCCTCGTAGAAGATGTTGTTCCACTGCACCAAGGTGGCGAAGGCCTTGGAATCCTTGTCCTCGGGCAGGTAGTTGGTGATTACCCGGCGGACGTGGAAATCGTTGGCCAGCTGGAAGCTCAGGATAGGGTCGTAGACCTCCTGGCGCTTGACCAGCTCGATGTACTCCTCCGGCTTCATCTCGTCGGCGTACTCGGTGTAGCCGGGAATCCGGCCGCCGGCGACGATGGAACGACAGTTGAGCTTGCGACAGAGCTCCTTGCGCGCGTCATACAGCCGCCGCCCCAGGCGCATGCCGGAATAGCGCGGGCTGACGAAGATGTCCACGCCGTAGAGCACGTCACCGTTGGGATCGTGGGTGGTGAAGTAGCCGTTGCCGGTGATCTGGTCGTAGGTGTGGCGGTCGCCGAAGCGCCGGTAGTCCACCATCAGCGTCAGCGCACCGGCCACCACCTTGCCGTTGTCCTCGATGCAGATCTGGCCCTCGGGAAAGCGGTTGAGCTGGGCATTGAACTGCTTGCGCGTCCACGGCCCCATGGAGGGGTACACCTCCTCCATGATCTCGCAGATGTCATCGTAGTCTTCCGGCGTGAGGTTGCGCAGGATCAGCCGATGCTCGTCGGCATCCTCCGTGAGTTCGCGCGGGTCGCGGGTCTCGCTCATGACGACTGTGATTCTCCGGCGCCGTAGCGCATGCTGGGGTGGGTTCAATCACCGGCCCGCCGCGGTTTCCGCGGCGGGCCGGGCCTCACACGATCATTGCATTCAGAGATGCCTGATTGCCGCGTCGTAATCCGGCTCCTGAGCAATCTCCGGCACCTGCTCGGTATGCACGACCCGGGCATCCTCATCCAGCACCACCAGCGAGCGCGACAACAACCCGGCCAGCGGACCATCCACCATGGCAACGCCATAGTCGCGACCGAACTCCGGGCTGCGGAAGGCGGACACGGGGACCACGTCCTCAATGCCCTCCGCACCGCAGAACCGGGACTGGGCAAACGGCAGGTCCGCCGAGACGCACAACACCACCACGTTGTCCCGCCCGGCCGCCTCTTCATTGAAGCGCCGCACTGAGCTCGCACACACGGGCGTATCGATGCTGGGGAAGATGTTCAGCA
>SLMR01000234.1 GCA_007133445.1 Aquisalimonas sp.
ACACCCACGAGATCAGCGAGCGCTTCGAGGTGGATCTTTACGACGGTCGCATTCTCACGCAGATCTCTTACCCGGTTCTGGATGCCGAGGCGCGCCCGATCGGGCGACTGTGGATCTACGAGGACGTGACCCACGAGCGCCAGACTGCCCAGCAACTCGTCTACCTCGCCGAGCACGACCCGCTGACGGGGCTCTACAATCGGCATCGCTTCCAGGAGCACCTGGACCGCATGATCCGCACCGCCCGGCGCATGGATTCACGGTTCGCGCTGATCTACTTCGATCTGGACGAGTTCAAGCACATCAATGACAACTTCGGCCACCGCTCCGGCGATACCGTGCTGGTCCGCACCGCCGGCGAGGTGTCCGGTCTGGTGCGCGGCGGCGAGCTGTTTGCGCGCCTGGGTGGCGACGAGTTTGCCATCCTGGCCGAGATGGCCAGTGACGACGATCCGGTCCACCTGGCCGAACGGATCATCCACGCCGTCTCCTCCATCCCGCTGCGGTTCCGTGGCACCAATCTGCGGCTTACCGCCAGCGTGGGCATTGCCCGTTTCCCCACCCATGGCACCGAGGCCGATGATCTGGTCGCCCATGCCGATGCCGCCATGTATCAGGCCAAGCGACAGGGCAAGAACACCTGGGCCGTGTACGACCCGGCGCGCAGTGACTCTGAAGTCGCACTGGAGCGCATGTCCTGGAGCCGGCGTATTGCCCGTGCCCTGGAGACCGATGGACTGGAACTGCATTTCCAGGGCATCTACACCGCTGACGACCTTGAACTCAGCCACCTGGAAGCGCTGGTGCGCATGCGCGACACGGCTGAGCCCGAGCGCTTGCTGATGCCGGGCCAGTTCATTCCGGTGGCAGAGAAGACCGGGCAGATCCTGGAGCTGGATCGCTGGGTGTTGCGCCGCAGCATCGAGACCCTGGCGGCGTATCCGCAGCTACCGGCGCTGGCGGTGAACATTTCCGGCCGCAGTATCGACGAGCCCGGCCTGCCCCAGTTCATCCTTCAGGCCATGCAGGAGCACGGCGTGGCACCGGAGCGACTGACCCTGGAGCTGACCGAGACCGCCGCCGTGGCGGAGATGCAGGACGCGCAGCGCTTCATCGAGCAGATGCAACTCGCCGGTTGCACCGTGTGCCTGGACGACTTCGGTTCCGGGTTCGCCACCTTCTCCTATCTCAAGTACCTGGCCGTGCGCATCCTCAAGATCGACGGCATGTTCATTCGCGATCTGCACAACCATCCGGACAACCAGGCCTTCGTGCGCGCCATGATCGACGTCGCGCAGGGTCTGGAAAAGCGCACGGTGGCCGAGTTCGTGGAGGACGCCCGGACGCTGGAGATGCTGCGGGCGCTCGGCGTGGATCTGGTGCAGGGCTACCATCTGGACGCCCCGGCCGCCGACCACCCCTGGTTCGCCTCCCGGTGATGCCGGAGGCCGCTCGGGCGTGGTGATCCCCCTGTTTAGCGCGGTCGCCGGGTTCCGGGGGCTGTCTCCGCTGTCAGGACCATTCTTGGTTAGGTAGCCAGTGGGTACACTGTGTGTACAGTATCCATTCGATCTCGGACCACCTGTGGAGGTCCCATGCAGCTCAAGGGAATTCACCACCTCACCGCCGTGACGGCGGATGCGCCCGGCAATTTCGCCTTCTACACCGACACCCTGGGCCTGCGCCTGGTGAAAAAGACGGTGAACCAGGACCAGACCGAGGCCTATCACCTGTTCTACGCCGATGCCGTGGGCTCTCCCGGGACGGACATCACCTTCTTCGACTTCCCGGCGCCCCCGGAGCGGCACGGCAGCCAGAGCATCAGCAATACCGCGTTCCGGGTTGCCGGTGAGGCGACCCTGCACTGGTGGCAGCAGCGTTTCGAGGAACATGGTGTGCGCCACGGCGAGGTCCACGAGCGCGACGGGCGCCTGACCCTGGATTTCGAGGACCACGAGGGCCAGCGCCTGAGCCTGGTCGACGACGGCGGTGCCGGCGAGGCCCATCCCTGGGAGCGCAGCCCGGTGCCCGCCGAGCACCAGATTCGGGGCCTGGGTCCCATCACCATCAGCATTCGCCAGCGCGAGCCCACCGAGGCGGTGCTCACGCGCCTGCTGGGCATGCAGCACCTTCGCGGCTACGAGCACGAGGGCACCGAGGTGCTGGTCTACAGCATGGGTGATGGTGGCGCCGGCGCGGAACTGCACGTGGCCGTCCAGCCCGGGGTGCCCCCTGCCCAGCCCGGTGCCGGCGGCGTGCATCACGTGGCGTTCCGGGTGGACGACGCCGACTATCAGGCCTGGGCGGACCACCTCGCCGGGGTGCGCATGCCCAACAGCGGTCCGGTGGATCGGTACTATTTCCGCAGCCTTTACTTCCGCGAGCCCAACGGCATTCTCATGGAACTGGCCACGGACGGTCCGGGCTTCGATGCCGACGAGCCCTTGGAGAGTCTGGGCGAGTCCCTGGCGCTGCCGCCCTTCCTGGAGCCCCAGCGTGCACAGATCGAAGCGCGCCTGAAGCCGCTGGAGACGGGCGGGAACTGACGGTCAACCCCGGAGCAGGGGTGGCCGTAGGGTGCATCTTGATGCACCGCGAACAACCTCCGATAAACCACCTCGGCCGGCATTTCGGGAGAAGGTGCATCAAGATGCACCCTTGTACCTTTATCCTTGTGGTCAGGGAGACCACATCC
>SLMR01000099.1 GCA_007133445.1 Aquisalimonas sp.
GCATGGACCGGGTGACGGCGGACCACATGGGCATGCTGGCCACGGTCATGAACGCCCTGGCGCTGCAGGATGCCCTGGAGCAGGAAGGCGTGTTCACCCGGGTCATGTCCGCCATCAAGATCAACCAGGTGTGCGAGGACTACATCCGCCGCCGGGCAGTGCGCCATCTGGAAAAGGGGCGTACCGTGATCTTTGCGGCCGGCACCGGGAACCCGTTCTTCACCACGGACTCCGCCGCGAGTCTGCGCGCCATCGAGATCAACGCCGACATCATGCTCAAGGCCACCAAGGTCGATGGTGTCTACTCGGCGGATCCGGTGCATGATCGTGATGCTTCGCGGTACCGTCGGCTGACGTTCGATGAGGTGCTGGACCGGAAACTGTCGGTGATGGACGCCACGGCCATCGTGCTCTGTCGTGAGCACGGGCTGCCCATTCAGGTGTTCGACATGACGCGCCCCGGCGCCCTGATGGACCTGGTGCTCGGTGGTGATGTGGGCACCATCGTCGAGAGAGGATGACAACCGTGATCGAGGATATCGAAAAGGACGCGCGCCAGCGCATGAAGAAGTCGGTGGAGGCGCTCCAGCAGGATCTCCTCAAGATCCGCACCGGGCGCGCGCACTCCAGCCTGCTGGATCATGTGATGGTCGAGTACTACGGCATGGAAGTGCCCATCAACCAGGTGGCCAATGTCACCGCCGGTGACGCGCGTACGCTTCTGGTGACCCCGTACGAGAAGGGCATGGCGGGGAAGATCGAGAAGGCCATCATGCAGTCCGATCTGGGCCTGAATCCGGCTTCCCAGGGCGACGTCCTGCGCGTTCCCATGCCGGCGCTGAACGAGGAGCGGCGCAAGGAGCTGGTGCGCGTGGTCCGCAACGAGGCCGAACAGGCGCGGGTGGCCATCCGCAACGTCCGCCGTGATGCCAATCAGGATCTCAAGACCCTGATGAAGGAGAAGGAGATCACGGAGGATGACCAGAAGCGTGGTGAAGAGCGCGTCCAGAAGCTCACTGACCAGTTCGTGGCCCAGGTGGACGAGGCGCTGGAGCACAAGGAACAGGAGCTCATGGCAGTCTGATTCCCGGGGGCACGGGACCCGGGCCGGCGGATCTGGCCGGATCCGGAGCACAGCCGGGCACCTCCCAAACCGCGGCGGGAACGATGAGCGACGTACGAGCGGAAAGGACTGACGGCCGGCGCACCGTCCCGCGCCATATCGCCATTGTCATGGATGGTAACGGGCGCTGGGCGAAGGCGCGGATGATGCCGCGCCAGGCGGGGCACCGGGCCGGTGCCGAATCCGTGCGCCAGGTGGTGGAGACGGCCGGGCGCATGGGTGTCGAGGTGCTCACTCTGTTCGCTTTCAGCAGCGAGAACTGGGCTCGGCCCCAGGACGAAGTCTCCGTGCTGATGGACCTCTTCCTGCGCACCCTTGAGAAGGAATCCGTGCGGCTGCACGAGCACAACGTGCGCATCCGCATGATCGGGGAGCGCTCCCGCCTGTCCCGCCGCCTGCAGGAGCAGATGGCCTCCGCCGAGGCGCTTACCGCCGACAACACCGGTCTGACCCTGGTGATCGCCGCCAGTTTCGGCGGCCGCTGGGATCTCACCCAGGCCGCGCGACGCATCGCCGAGGACGTGCGCGACGGGCGCCTCGATCCCGATGCCGTGGATGAACCGTGCATGGCCTCCTACCTCAGTCTCGACGGGCTGCCGGACCCGGATCTGTTGATCCGCACCGGTGGCGAGAAGCGCATCAGCAATTTCCTGCTGTGGCATCTGGCCTATGCCGAGCTGCTCTTCGTCGACACTCTCTGGCCGGATTTCGGCGGTGACGAACTCCGTGCGGCCGTGGATGCCTTCGCGTCCCGGGAGCGACGCTTCGGCATGACCACGGAGCAAGTGGGACGGGTCAACCGTGCTTAAGTGGCGGTGGATCACCGCCCTGATCCTGCTGCCCAGTCCGGCGTTCGCCGCTGTGCTGATCCTGGTGGTTGCTCTGGGCGCCTGGGAGTGGTCAGACATGATTGGCCTGGCAACAGCGGCCCAGCGCTATAGTTACGTGGCGGGCGTCCTCGCCGTGGCGGTGGTGAGTGCGCTGCTGTTTGCCCATCCCGCGCTCGCGGGCCTGCTGCTCACGGTGGGTGCCCTGATCTGGATTGGCTTGGCAGTCTGGCAGGTTCGGTTCGAGCTGGGCCGGGGCACCGGCGCGCCAATGGGTGGCCTCGTGGGTCTCGTGCTGGGCGTGCTCCTGCTGGTGCCTGCCTGGTTCGCGCTGGTGTGGATGCATGGCCGTCCTGATGGTCCGTGGGTGGTGGTGGTCGTGCTGGTACTCACCTGGGCGGCGGATGTCGGTGCGTTTTTCGCCGGTCGCTGGTTCGGGCGGCACAAGCTGGCGCCACGCACCAGCCCCGGCAAGACGCGGGAGGGCGCCGTCGGCGGCCTGGGGCTGGCCGTTGCCCTCGTCTGGCTGATGGATGCCGTGCTGCCGGTGTATCTGCCGGGGATGCTGGCGCTCGCCGTGCTGGCCGTCATCACCGTAGCGGCGTCGATTCTCGGTGACCTCTTCGAGAGCATGGTCAAGCGCCGTTGTGGCGTGAAGGACAGCGGAACACTACTACCCGGTCACGGTGGCGTCCTAGACCGCATTGACTCACTCACGGCCACCGCGCCC
>SLMR01000041.1 GCA_007133445.1 Aquisalimonas sp.
CACGCCCGCATCCATGCCTTCCCCGAAGAACTGCTTGGGCAGGCAGATGCGCAGACCTTTCACCGGGGTGTTCAGGCGCTTGGTGAAATCCTCATCGGGGCGCTGGATGCTGGTGGAATCCCGCTGGTCGAAGCCCGCCATCACGTTGAGCATCAGCGCGCAATCCTCGGCGGTGCGGGCCATGGGGCCACCCTGGTCCAGGCTGGAGGCGAAGGCGAGCATGCCCCAGCGGGACACGCGACCGTAGGTGGGCTTGATGCCGGTCACACCGTTCAGCGCGGCCGGCTGGCGAATGGATCCGCCGGTATCGGTGCCCGTGGCCCCCGGCGCCAGACGTCCGGCCACCACTGCGGCGGAGCCGCCGGAGGAGCCACCGGGCACCCGCTCGGTATCCCAGGGATTCTTCACCGGCCCGTAGTAGCTCGTTTCGTTGGACGAGCCCATGGCGAACTCGTCCATGTTGGTCTTGCCCAGGCAGACCATGCCGGCCTGCTCCATCTGCTCCACCACGTGGGCGCTGTAGGGCGAGATGAAATTGTCCAGCATGCGCGAGCCACAACTGGTGCGCACGTCGCGGGCGCAGAAGATGTCCTTGTGCGCCATGGGCACGCCGTTGAGCGGCCCGGCCTCTCCCCGGCTCCGCCGCTGGTCGGCGGCACGCGCGGCGGCCAGGGCCTGGTCCTCCGTGACCGTGATGAAGGCGTTGAGTTCGGCACCGGCGCCGTTGATGCGCTCCAGACAGGCGCGCGTGAGCTCTTCGCTGGAATACGTTCCGGCCGCCAGGCCGGCCGCCAGTTCGGCAACGGTCTTGCTGGTATCAGACACAATCAGGTACCCGTTTCTCAGGAAAAACGCTGGCGTTCACGGCACGCGCCCGGCGTGCCGGCAGTTGCCGCTTATTCGATCACCCGCGGCACCAGGTAGAGCCCGGCCTCCACCTGCGGCGCAATGGCCTGGAAGCGCTCGCGCTGGTTCTCCTCCGTCACTGCGTCCTCGCGCAGGCGCTGGGGCATCTCCAGCGGATGGGCCAGCGGTTCCACCCCCCCGGTGTCCACGGCATTCATGGTCTCGACGAAGGAGAGGATATCGCTGAGGTTGCGGGCGTACTCCGGCAGCGCCTCGACATCCACCTGCAGGCGCGCCAGGTGCGCGATTTCGTTGACCTGCTCGTCACTGAGGGACATGACTTCCTCGACCGGCTTGCGGGAAAACCGGAATTGTCGGTGAATCACCGGCACAGCGCAAACGTGACGCCGTCCACAACCGCGGCATTCCGTCCGCCGCGTTGCTTGCCGGCGCCATGGCGCACTGTTAGATTAGCCACCTTCTTGCGGAGAAAGCACCGGCCGCCCGGCGGCCGGTGCTTTCTTTGATTATTCGCGCCGTCGACAACAACCAGCGCCACGGCTTCATTCTGGCGACGGCCGACTTCTCATCGGGACAGGACACCGGAACCCAGCCATGTTCAAGGGCATTCGCGGACTCTTCTCCAACGACCTCTCCATCGACCTGGGCACCGCCAACACGCTGATCTATCTGCGTGGCCAGGGTATCGTGCTCAACGAACCCTCGGTGGTGGCCATTCGCCAGGACCGTGACGGCGGGCCGAAGAGCATCGCCGCCGTCGGCGCGGAGGCCAAGAGCATGCTCGGGCGCACACCGGGCAACATCCGTGCGATCCGGCCGCTGAAGGACGGCGTGATCGCGGATTTCACGGTTACCGAGAAGATGCTTCAGCACTTCATCAAGAAGGTGCACGAGGCGCGCTTCTTCAAGCCCAGCCCGCGGGTCCTAGTGTGCGTGCCCTGCGGCTCCACGCAGGTGGAGCGCCGCGCCATCAAGGAATCCGCCGTGGGCGCCGGCGCCCGGGAGACCTATCTCATCGAGGAGCCGCGTGCAGCAGCCATCGGCGCCAACATGCCCGTGGACGAAGCCCGCGGGTCCATGGTGCTGGACATCGGTGGCGGCACCTCGGAAGTGGCCGTGCTGTCCCTGAACGGCATCGTCTACTCTGCCTCGGTGCGAATCGGCGGCGACCGTTTCGACGAGGCCATCATCAATTACGTGCGCCGCAACTACGGGATTCTCATCGGGGAATCCACCGCCGAGCGCATCAAGCACGAGATCGGCACCGCCTTCCCGGGCACCGAAGTGCGTGAACTGGACGTCAAGGGCCGCAATCTGGCCCAGGGCGTCCCGCGCAGCTTCACGCTGAACAGCAACGAGATCCTCGAAGCGCTGCAGGAACCGCTGTCGGGCATCGTCGGCGCGGTCAAGACCGCACTGGAGCAGACACCTCCGGAACTGGGTGCCGACGTGGCCGACCGCGGCATCGTTATCACCGGTGGCGGCGCGCTGCTACGCAACATCGACCGGCTGCTCATGGAAGAAACCGGGCTGCCCGTTGTGGTTGCGGATGATCCGCTCACCTGCGTGGCCCGCGGTGGCGGGCGCGCCCTGGAATTGATGGACGAGCAGGGTCTGGACCTGTTCACGGTCGAGTAGCCCCGGCGGCCGGCGACGGCCGCCCGCGCTTCAGGTCCGGCACGCAATCTCTCCAGTAGTAACCTGATTCACGGAAGAATTTCCGGTACAGTAGGATCCTGCGGGAAGAGGCCCCGGAGCGGGGCTGGCGGCTGCACCCTGCGGCCGCAA
>SLMR01000265.1 GCA_007133445.1 Aquisalimonas sp.
GTTCTCCACTGTCGCGGATGGCAACCACGGAACAGCTTACGCACGATGCTGCGCGCAGAAGGGGCAGACCGCGTGCGTATACAGGAGGACAGGCGGTGACAACATCGCAGTTTGATACCGAAACGGGGATCACGGCCCTTGGGCCCGGCCAGTGGCAGGGCCGTTTGAGTTCGGCCTGGAACATCGGCGACAACCCGAATGGTGGTTACATGGCAATCCCGGCCCTGCGCGCGGCACGGGACGTTGCCGGGCTGCCGGATCCGGTATCAGTCACCATTCATTACCTGCGCCCGGGCCTCGCGGAGCGGGATGCGCTCGTCAACGCTGAGCTGGTCCGCCGGGGGCGGCGAACGGCGAATGTCACTGCCTCGATGACGCAGGATGACAAGGAGCGCCTGCGCATGGTTGCCGTCATGGGAGACCTTGACCAGGGCGGTATCGGCGACTCGAAGGCGGCCGCATTGACGCCGCCGTTGCCCGAGCTCAAGGCGCCGGATGACTGTCCGGAGCGAAAGACCCTGAACCAGGGCATCGACCTGGCCATCGCCTCACGGGTCGACATTCGGGTGGCACACACCGCATCGGGCGATGGTGCGGGGCAGGGCGCGGAGATCGCCGGATGGGTGCGCCTGTCCGATGGCAGGCCCGTCGATGCGGCTGCACTGGTTCTGTTCGCGGACGCGTTCCCGCCCGCCGTATTCAGCCTGCTGGGCCCCGTCGGCTGGGTCCCGACACTGGAGTTGACGGTTCATGTGCGGCGGCGTCCCGCACCCGGCTGGATCGCGGCGCGTTTCCATACCAGCGATATCGCGGATGGGCTGCTGGTGGAGGACGGTGAGCTGTGGGACGAGACCGGCACCCTGGTGGCCCGCTCCCGGCAACTCGGGATGCTGCTGTGAGAGAATGACCGAGGCCTGGCCTTGCTTCTCCAAAGGTTAGTAAGCTATCCGCCAGACGGGCGTACTGGCGCTGGATGAGTAATTGCAGATGAAACAGAGACCGAACATCGTCATCTCCTCCCTCGATGCCGACAGGCTGGACAGTCTGCTGGAATCCCTGCCCCGTGGCGGGTTCCCGGGCAAGGACGAGTTGGAAGACGAACTGGCGCGAGCGGACGTGGTCGATCCCAAGGACGTGCCACAGACCGTGGTGACCATGAACTCCAAGGTCCGGTTTCGGGTGGAGGCGTCCGACGAGGAGTTCACGTTGACCCTGGTCTACCCGAAGGACCTGGACTCCAGCGGCGACAAGATTTCCATCCTTGCGCCGGTAGGTAGCGCGTTGCTCGGCCTCTCCCAGGGCGACGAGATCGAATGGCCCAAGCCTGGTGGCGGCGTCCTCCGGGTGCGCATTGAAGAAGTGGTGTATCAGCCGGAACGGGCTGGTGAATATCACCGTTAGTTGCACCGCATACCAGCGACGAGCCTCCGAATCGCCGCTTGCCCCGGTTTCTGCTTGCAGCATGCACGGTAATGGTGCCCTGTTTTCGGGCACTTGCACCGCGATGGCGCCCATGCAGGAAGTTGTTGACGGCGGTTCGCGGCGTGCAATAGTGTCGAGAAAGTTTGTTGACTGAAAGGAAACTTTCTTGGCTGACCACTGTTACCGCCTGAAGCTGGCCTGCCCCGACCAGGTCGGCATTATTGCGGCCATCACCGACGCCATTGCAGCGCACGGTGGCTGGATCACCGAGGCACATCAGTACGCCGACGCCGAGAGCGGCTGGTTCTTCATGCGCTACGACATCCGCGCGAGCAGCCTGCCGTTCGACATCGATGGCCTGCGGGAACTGATCGCGCCGCTGGCAGAGCGGTTCGGAATGGACTGGCAGCTGACCGACAACCAGGTGCCGAAACGGGTGCTGCTGATGGTCAGCCAACAGAGCCACTGCCTTGCGGACCTCCTCTACCGCTGGCGCAGTGGCGAACTGCCGTTCGAGATTCCCTGCGTTGTCTCCAACCACGAGGACCTGCGGGGCTACGTGGAGTGGCACGGCATTCCCTATCACCACGTGCCGGTCACGCCCGACACCCGTGAACAGGCATTCGCGAGGCTGGAGGGGCTGATCGAAGAGGCCGCGGCCGACGCCGTGGTGCTGGCGCGGTACATGCAGATCATCCCGGAGCGCCTGTGCGAGCGCTATCCCGGGCGCATCATCAACATCCACCACAGCTTCCTGCCGTCCTTCGCCGGTGCGCGCCCGTATCACCAGGCGGCGCAGAGGGGGGTGAAGCTGATCGGCGCCACCTGCCACTACGCCACGGCGGAGCTGGATGCCGGGCCGATCATCGAGCAGGACGTGGTGCGCGTGAACCACCATAACACCACCGAGGACATGGTCCGCCTGGGCAGGGACGTGGAGAAGATGGTGCTGGCCCGCGGCCTGCGCTTCCACCTGGAGGACCGGGTGCTCATCCACGGCAACAAGACCATCGTCTTCGGGTAGGAGCTGCCGATGCCGCTGCGACTGCTGAAACAGGGGCTGCTGGGGGGCGAGCGCGAGCCGCGCTTCTTCCCGGAACAGGGCGAACTGCGCCAGCGCTACGATGTGGTCATCATCGGTGGCGGTGGCCACGGCCTTGCCTGCGCCTACTACCTGGCGAAGGAGCACGGCATCACCAACGTGGCGGTGCTGGAGCAGGGGTA
>SLMR01000239.1 GCA_007133445.1 Aquisalimonas sp.
CGAGGAAGCGCAGGAGTTCGGTTTCCCGCTGCATGGCGTCGCGGTAACCGAGATCGATGAGCGCCTTGGTGAAACCGCTTTCGAACAGCAGATAACTGGCCACGGTAGACCCGGCGCCGGTGGTGGCACCGCTGCCCTTGAGGAAGAAACGCAGGCTGCGGGGGAGCTCGTGCGCGTGGGCGGCGGCGATGTCGTCCAGCTCCTCGCTGGGGGAGATGTGCAGGGCCTCGACGTTGCGCAGTCCGGGACTCTGGGATGCCCGCACCTTGGCGGGGATGTACTCCAGGGTGCGGTTGATGCGCTCCAGGCGTTCAAGATCACCCTCAAGCATGTCGATGAAGGCGGAATCCAGCATGTGGCCGAGAATCTCCGCGACAGACGGGTATCGGTGCGGCACGCGCTCCTGCGGCGCGACGCCCGCCCGGCCGCTGACACCGATGACCAGCACCCGGTCGGCGCCCATGTGCAGCGCCGGGCTGATCGGCGCGAGCTGGCGTACGGAGCCGTCACCGTAGAAGTTCTCGCCGATACGCACGGCCGGGAAGACCACGGGAATGGCGCTGGAGGCAAGCAGATGCTGCAGCCCGATCTGGGTACGCACACCCACCCGCCGCGCTCGCCCCCATTCGGGAATACTCTCGTGGCCCTGGAAGAACGACACGGACTCGCCACCCGTGTAGCGCGACGCGGTAATGCTCAGGCCGCGCAGGTCGCCGCTGGCGATGGCCTACTCCAGCCGCTGAAACCGTAGCAGCCGGCCGAGGAGTTCACGCAGGGGGCGGTTATCCAGCAGCGAGACGGGGTTGTGGGCACCGACACCGCCCAGGAACAGCGCACTCATCCACTTGAGTGCGCGCCGGGAGACACCCCAGGCATCGGTACGGTAGACCTGATCGGCGCTGAACCCGCCCCAGGCCGCCTCCAGGCCACGCACCCCCTGGCCGAAGCGGCTGGCGTGGGTGGCGATGGCGGCGGCGTTGATGGCGCCGGCCGAGGTGCCACAGATCACTGGAAACGGGTTGCGCGCCCCGCGGGGCAGCAGCCGGCGGACGGCCTTGAGCACGCCGACCTGGTAGGCGGCGCGGGCGCCGCCGCCGGAGAGAATCAGCCCCGCGCAGGGAGCGCCGCCGTCCTGGCTCATGCCTTCAGATCCGCTGCCTCCAGAATGTGGACACCGGCCTGTTTGAGCGCCTGCTGGCAGGCCTGGTCGTTGTCGTGGGTGACCGGCCGGGTGAGATCCCAGATGAAGCCGGCGTTGAAGCCGGCATCCACCGCATCCTGGGCGGTCCACTGGACGCAGACGTCCCGGGCCAGGCCGCACACCAGCACGGTGTGCACGCCACGCTCGCGCAGGTAGCCGGCGAGTCCGGTGGGCGGGCGTCGGCCGTCGGGGTTCCAGTTGTTAAGGAAACCGCTGTAGGAGTCCACCTGCGGATCGCAGCCCTTGCGCAGGATGAGATCCACGTGGTCCCAGGGGAGGCTCGGTGCCAGCTCGGCGCCGGCGGTGCCCTGGACGCAGTGGTCGGGCCACAGGATCTGGTCGTGGCCGTGGAGTTCGATGGAATCGAACGGTTCGTGCCCCGCATGGGAGCTGGCGAAGGAGACGTGCCCGGCCGGGTGCCAGTCCTGCGTGGCCACGAGGATCGCGCAGGGCGGATCGTTCATGAGCGCGCGCACGCCGGGGACGATGGCATCGCCGTCGGCCGTGGCCAGGGGGCCGTCGTTCATGAAGTCCGGCTGGATGTCCACCAGCAGCAGGGCCGTGTGGTTGGGGTCGTTGAGCAGCTCGTGGTGTGCCATGCATCGCCCTCCCTCGGAGATGATGCGGTCCCTGATGAATGCGGTCTTCCTTTTGTGGAGTATCAGGATGGTGGGGAGGTGTCACAAGGGGGGTGGTGCATCAAGATGCACCCTACGGGCGAGCGCCGGGGTGTGCGTTGATGGTGCATCAAGATGCACCCCGACGCCCCGGCACAGCGCCAGGGCACGGGCACGGGCACGGGCACACGTAGGGTGCATTTTAATGCACCGCCCGGCTACCGCACCGGTTTCACCGCCAGCGGGTTCCAGCTCTGGGTCACTGGCATGACCTCCAGGCTGTTGACGTTCACCCGGGCGGGCAGGCTGGTGACCCACCAGATGATCTCGGCGATGTCCTCCGGCAGCATCGGGTCGTTGCCTTCATAGAGGCTGTCGGCCTTGTCCTTGTCGCCACGGAAGCGGACCACGGAGAACTCCGTCTCGCACAGCCCCGGCTCCAGATTGGTCACGCGCACGCGGGTGCCCTGAAGGTCCGAGCGCATGGCGCGGCTGAACTGCTGTACGAAGGCCTTGGTACCGCAGTACACGTTGCCGCCCGGGTAGGGCCAGTTGCCGGCCACGGAGCCGAGGTTCACCACGTGGCCACGGTTGCGCTCCACCATGCCGGGGAGGATGCAGCGGGTGGCACAGAGCAGGCCCTTGATGTTGGTGTCCACCATGATCTCCCACTCGTCCAGGCTGCACTCGTGGGCGGGCTCGCGGCCAAGCGCCAGGCCGGCGTTGTTCACCAGGACATCCACGTCCGCGAAGGCGGCGGGCAGGCTGGTCATGGCCTGCTCGGTGGCGGCGCGGTCGGTGATGTCGAAGGCCAGCGTGTGCAC
>SLMR01000038.1 GCA_007133445.1 Aquisalimonas sp.
ATCGATCAGCCGTGGCAGACGCTCCTCCAGTCCGCGCCACGACTCCTCGGCAAGGAACTCATCGACGGTCAGCCCCTCCGGAATCGGGAAATCCGGCAGGTAATCCTTGTCCAGAGTGAGTTCCAGGTTGCAGCGCCGGGCGATCTCCACGGTGTTCGCCACCGCTTCGGGCACATCCCGGAACAGCTCCACCATCTCCTCCGGGGTCCGCAGGTACTGTTCCGGCGTGAAATCGCGGGGCCGGCGGCTGTCGTCCAGGGTGCGCCCTTCGTGGATACAGACCCGTGCCTCGTGGGCGTCGAAATCGCTGGCGTTGACGAACCGCACCGCGTTGGTGGCCACCACGGGCACGTCCATCTCGGCGGCCATTGCCACGGCGGCGTGGAGGTGTTCCTCGTCGCCGGGACGCCCGCACCGCTGCAGTTCCAGGTAATAGTCATCACCCAGCAGTTCCTGCCAGAAGGCAAGCCGGCGTCGCGCCCGCGCCATGTCGCCGCTGACCAGGGCACGCCCGACGTCGCCATCGCGACCACCGGAGAGCACGATCAGGCCATCGTTATCATCCTCGATCCACTCGCGCCGGACGATGGGCCGGCCGCTCTGCTGGCCTTCCAGGTAGCTGCGGCTGATCAGGCGCGTGAGGCAGGTGTAGCCGGTGCTGTTACGACAGAGCGCCAACACTCGCGAGCGCCCTTCCGGTGCGTCCGGATCGTCGAGCCAGAGGTCGGCACCGACCAGGGGCTTTACGCCCGCACTCAGGGCAGCCTTGTAGAACTTGACCATGCCGAACAGGTTACCCTGATCGGTGATGGCCACTGCCGGCATCCCCGTCTCCGCCGCCGTGCTGACCAGTGGTTTGATGCGGACGATCCCGTCGACCAGTGAGAACTCGGTATGGACGTTCAGGTGGACGAACTGTTGCGTCATGCTGTGGCAATCCCTGTGCGCTGGAGGCGGGAGAAGGCAGTTCCGGATGCGGGACCGCGAGCACGTGCCCGGACCCGAAGGCTACCATTATGGATCAGGGGGCGGGGATCGAAAACGATGGGCTCCACAATCGGCTGCCGATGCCGCACACTACGCGGCATCGGCGCTACCTGCGCCAAGCCCCGACAAGCTTCCGGACGAATGACCATGATTCACAGCACTGCAGTGGTGGATGACGCTGCCCGGATCGGTTCCAACGTGGAGATTGGCCCGTACGCCTGCATCGGCGCCGGTGTGGTTATTGGTGACGGCTGTCGCATCGGCGCCCACGCCATCATCGAGGGCCCCACTGAGCTCGGTGCGGACAATGACATCGGCCCGCACGCCATTGTCGGACGTCCACCCCAGGATCTCGGTTACCGCGGTGAAACGACCCGGCTGGAGATCGGCGCCCGCAACATCATCCGCGAGTTCGTCACCATCCACCGGGGTACCCCCAAGGACCGGGCGCTGACCACCGTCGGCGACGACAACATGTTCATGGCCTACTCCCATGTCGGCCACGACTGCATCATCGGCAACCACGTGGTCATGGCCAACGGTGCAACGCTGGCGGGCCACGTGACGGTGGAGGATCGCGTCAACATCGCGGGGCTTTGCGCAATTCACCAGTTCGCCCGCATCGGCGAGTACGCCATGCTGGGCGGCGGCACCATGGTGCCCATGGACATTCCGCCCTACACCATGGCATCCGGCAATCACGCGCGCCTGTTCGGCCTCAACCGACGTGGCCTCAAGCGTGCCGGCCTGACCAGCGACGAGCAGCAGGCGCTGCGCAGTGCCTACCGGGTGCTGTTCAAGTCCGGCCTGCGGCTGGAGGAGGCGCTGGCGCAGCTGCAACAGGACAGCGCACTGGAGACCCCCCAGGTCCGCCACCTGATCGAGTTCATCCAGTCATCGAAACGGGGAATCACGCGATGAGTACGCTGCGCGCCGCCGTGATCGGCGTCGGTTACCTGGGGCGCTTCCATGCCCAGAAGTATGCGGCCCTGGACGGGGTGGAACTGGTCGGCGTCGCCGACGCGGACCCTGAACGGGCTCGAACGGTGGCAGCCGAAGTGGGCACACGCGCCTTCGACGACTACCGGGAACTGCTGGACCAGGTCGATGCCGTGAGCATCGTGGTACCGACACGATTCCACCACCGCATCGCCGCCGACTGCCTGCAGCGAGGCGTGCATGTGCTGGTGGAAAAACCCGTGACCACGACCCTGGACGAGGCGGACGATCTCATCCGTCTCGCCAACACCCGCCATCTGGTGCTGCAGGTCGGCCACCTGGAGCGCTTCAACGCAGCGGTGAGGGCGGTGGCTGACATGGTGGGCACGCCGATGTTCATCGAATCCCAGCGGCTTGCATCGTTCAACCCCCGTGGTGCGGACGTGAGCGTCGTGCTGGACCTGATGATTCACGACATCGATATCATCCTGAAACTCGTGGATCAGCCGGTGACACGGATCGATGCCAACGGCGCCCCGGTCATCTCCTCGGATATCGACATCGCCAACGCTCGCCTGCAGTTCGCCAACGGCTGCGTGGCCAACGTCACGGCCAGCCGAGTCAGTCTCAAGGCCGAGCGCAAGATGCGGCTTTTCCAGCGCAACAGCTACATCGCCCTGGACTTCCAGCAGCGCAGTCTGGACATCCGCTCAC
>SLMR01000293.1 GCA_007133445.1 Aquisalimonas sp.
CCTCGTCGGCGAACTCCTCCATGGTCTCCTCGACCTGCCGGGCCGAGTCGGTCATGCGCTGGTAGGCCTCGTGCAGCCCGTGGTCCGAAAGCAGGAGATTGCCGATGCCCTCAGGGGCCTCCTCCATCCAGTCCATGATCGGGCCGGAGACGTAGGTACCGATTCCGCCCAGGGTGCCCACCAGCAGACTAAGCATCAGCAGCGCCCCGAGAACCCGGGGCACACCGCGGCGCACAAGCCCCTCGACCGAGGGTGCGAGAAGCAGGCTTGCCATGGCGGCGAGGGTCACCGGCAGCAGCACCTCGTGCGCGAGGTAGAGCGTGTAGAGGATCGCCAGGGCGAAGATCCCAAAGACCGGGACGCGCAGCCCGGGCGGTGGAAACGGTTTCTGTTGCTGGTCACTGGCCATGGAGGGGTTCCGACGTTGCGCTTACATCATCCGCGCGGCCAGCCGCAGCGGCAGGTTCCGCAACAGCCAGCCAATGGGGGTCCAGGGCCATGCCGGGACGAACGCGGTCTGAGGCTCCTGCTCAATGGTCCGCACCAGCATGCGACACCCTCTTTCAGTATCAACGATAAAGGGCGTCTTTTTGGCCTCTTCGTTGATCGCCGTGCGGATGAAGCCGGGGTAGATGGTGCTGACGCGAATCGGTGTGTTCATGAGCTCAATGCGCAGCCCCTCCGCGAGTGCCGCCAGGCCCGCCTTGCTGGCCGCATAGGTGGCCATGTTCCTTGGCATGCCGCGCATGGCGCTGACCGAGGAAATCGCCACCAGGTGGCCGGCGTTCTGCGCACGGAAGATCTCCAGCGCTGCCTCGAACTGGTTCAGTGCTGCCACGAAGTTGGTCTCTGCCGTCTCGCGGTTGGCATAGGCGTAGCCCGTCCCGAGCGGCGCACCCTTGCCGACGCCGGCATTCACGATGATGCGGTCCAGGCTGCCGAACACATCACGCAACTCCCGGAACGTCCCGAACACCGCGTCGGTGTCGCGCACATCCAGCTCGCGGATACGCACCCGCGAACCCGGATTCTGGACCTCCAGTTCCTGACGCAGCTCTTCCAGGCGGCTCGTGCGCCGTGCACACAGCGCGAGGTCGTAGCCCTGGGCGGCGAACTCCGTCGCCATTCCCCAACCCAGGCCGGAGCTGGCGCCGGTAATCAGAACGGTCTGGCGCATACGTTTCCGTGACGGCGACATCGGCTGAACTCGTGAGGTGACTCAGGCAAATGCCGGCACGCAGGCCGACACGACAGCGAGGATTCTACACACCATGCTCGTGTAAATGGGTTGCCAGCTGCTCCAGGGCCGCAAGGCCCTGAATGTCCTCAGCGTACATGGGGATGCGAAGAACGGACAGATCGGAGAGTTCGCGGCCGATCTCGTCCAGGTAGCGGGCCTCCCGCTCGCGCCGCCGGGCCAGGAACTCGCCATCGGCCTCCGGCGGTATCACGCGGTTGACCAGCGCGCCACGCACCGGGATGTCGAACTGGCGCAATGCCCGCACTGCGCGCACCGTCTCCAGAATCGGCAGACGTTCGGGTGTCAGCACGAACACGAACCCGGTGAGCGCGGCATCGGTCATGACGCGCCTGGCCCGGTGGAACAGACGCCGACGCTCCAGGAGCGTCTCGGCAATCCGCCGGGTGCGCGCATCCATGCCCTGGAACGGGTCCTCCTGCGGGTCATCGAACGGTGTCGGCACGTCCGCCCTGCTCTGCCCCGGCGTCAGGTGCTTGAGTACTTTGCCCAGTTCCTCGGACCGTTTGTTATGGGCAAGCAGGCCGTCCGTCCATGCGGCCATCGCCTCCGGCAGACTCAACAGCCGGAGCGTATGCCCGGTGGGCGCCGTGTCGAATATGATCAGGTCGTATTCATCAAGCTGATCCACCAGGAGCCCGGCGATGCGCTCAAGCAGCGCGGCCTCCGACGCACCCGGAGAGTGCTTTGCCATTTCCATCTGCCGGGTCAGCTCCTTGTGCATCTCCGGCGCGGCGAGCTCTTTCATGTGCTCGGTCACCGCGTCCACATGCCGCCGTGCCTGGGCGTCCGGATCGATTTCGAGCCCCCACAATCCGGCGGTGAGACCGGTCACGCGGTCACCGATATCGCGCTGAAAAAGATCACCCAGGGAGTGGGCCGGATCGGTGGAAACCACCAGACAGCGCTTGCCGCGCGCTGCGGCGCGCACGCCAATCGCTCCCGCCGATGTGGTCTTGCCCACACCGCCCTTGCCCCCCACGAACAGGACACGGAGATCGGTCACACCCTCAAGGCCGGTCATGCCCGGAGCCTCCCAAGCAGGAATCGCTGCCGGCCTCAGCAGCAGCGGAAGTGGTCCAGCGGCGAACGCTCCATGCCCATGCGTCGGTGCCAGTCATGGAAACGCTCCATGAGCAGGGGCTGAAGTTCCATGGTGTAGTAGCTGGCGGGGTTGGGCACACCCATCATCTCCGAGAACACCAGGAGCATGAACAGATCGTCCTCGTCCCGGCGAGCCCGGGCGATGGTGGCCCGATAACGGGCGGAGTAGTACTCCTCGGCGTAGTAGGTCGCCTTGCGCAACCACTCCCGCAGCGCCGCTGCCTTGTCGGACCCCCGCGGCGCGTGGCCGCGGGGGTCATCGTCAC
>SLMR01000153.1 GCA_007133445.1 Aquisalimonas sp.
ACGCCATCGATGAGTGGCGAAGTCGATGGCGCATGGGCGAAGGTGACATCCGTCAGGCGCAACGAACCGTCGCCGG
Source organism: Aquisalimonas sp. (assembly GCA_007133445.1). The sequence goes on from SLMR01000153.1 coordinate 77, forward strand.
GCGGTGCGGCTGCCCGGGGCGTCGTTGGCGTTTCCGGTGCCAGCGCGAGGACACGGCGCGCGGCCCGGCGGGTTCGCGGGAGTGCCTGTGCTGCCAGGGGCAGGGGGAGCAGCAGTTCCATCAACGCCAGGGTTCCCAGCAGTAGTAAGGCGTAACCGGGCCCCGACAGCGCTCCACTCTGGACCAGCGGCACCGCCAGCACGGCCGCCAGCCAGACTGCCGTCAACGTTGCCAGCGTCGCCACCGCCTGCGTCAGCCCCGCCATGCGGTTCAGCGCCCGCTGCCGTTGCTCGTAGCTGTCCGCGAGTTCGCGGAAATGCGTCTCGGCGAGGGCGCCGCCGCCGTAGATGCGCAGCTCCGCGAGCCCCGCCAGTGCAGTCACGATTTCCTGGCGTAGCCGACTGCCCAGGCGGACCACGTCCTGACCGGGGCCGCGGCTCATGCGGCCGCTGATCCAGGCAGTAACAACGGCCGCCAGGACTACGCACACGACGATGGCCAGGGCCGGAAGCGGGGCGAACAGCGCCAGCACGATCCCCGCCACCAGCAGCCCCAGCGCTGCCGTCGCCACTGGTGCCAGGATCCGGAGGTAGAACTGATCCAGGGCATCCACATCCGCGGTCAGCCGGCTCAACGTGTCCCCGCTGCGAAGCGCGGCCAGGCGTGACAGGTTCAGACACATCAGTCGGCGGAACACGCGCACGCGCAGGTCCGCCAGCAGGCGCAGTACCGCCTCATGCGTGACCAGGCGTTCGCCATAGCGTGATACTGCCCGGCCCACGGCGAAGAAGCGGATACCCGCCCCTGGCCGGTAGATATCCAGCGCTGCCCCGGTCAGCGCCGCGAGCCCGGTGGCGGTGATGAACCAGCCGGACAGCGCCAGCAGGCCGAAGCTGGCCAGGCTCGCCATGAGCATCAAGGTCGCGCCCGCGACCAGCCAGGGCCAGCGCGGGAGATGCATGCGCCACAAGGGCCGGAGCTCACGCATGGTGATTCTCCACCACCTGGCCCTGACGCAGCCGCACGGTTCGATGCACCCATGGGAACAGGTCCGTGGCGTGGCTGGCGATCACAATGGTGGCGCCGCGCGCTGCTTCTGCCCGGAGGGCGTCGCTCACCTGGTCGGCCGTGGCCGGGTCAAGGCTCGCCGTTGGCTCGTCCACCAGCACCACCGGTGCGCGTCGCAGCAGCGCCCGAGCCAGGGCCAGGCGTTGCCCCTCGCCGCCGGAGAATCCCTGCCCACGCTCCCCGACACTGGCTTTCAGTCCACCGTCGCGCTCGCGAACAAAGGCCGCAGCACCCGCGCGCTCGAGGGCGGCCATGGCATCGTCCGCAGATGCCGGGTGCTCCGGAGACAGGTTGTCGTTAATCGAGCCGGGGAGCAGATGCGGCGTCTGGGCCAGCCATGCCAGCTGCTGTTGCCAGGCGCCGATGTCCAGGGCGGGCAGTGGTCGGCCGTCGATCCGCACCACGCCGGCATCTACATCCCGGAAACCGGCCAGAACCTGGAGCAGCGATGTCTTGCCCGATCCTGACGGGCCAGTCAGCAGCACCGACTCGCCCGGGGCAATCTCCAGTGTCACATCATCGAGAATCGCCCGACCACCATCGCCACGCAGATGCACACCGTCGAGGTTGATTCTGGGCGCGTCATCCGGAGGTGGAGTCTCACCGCCCGCGGGCATGGGCGACGGCGCTTCGTCGAGTCGGCGCAGTTCCGCGGCTGCACCCAGCGCGGCCGCACGGTCATGATAGTGCTGCGCCAGCTGCCGGAGGGGCTGGAAGAATTCCGGCGCCAGCAACAGGACGAACAGCCCGCTGAACAGGGTGAGATCCGGAGCGGGGCCGAAGGTGATGTAGCCGAGCAAGCCCATGCCGATGTAGACGGCCACCATGGCGATGGCGACCGAGCTGAAGAACTCCAGGACCGCGGACGAGAGGAATGCGACACGGAGTACCGCCATGGTCCGGCGTCGGTAGCTGTCCCCGATGTGGGTGAGGGCCTCGGCCTCGTCGCCGGCGCGCCCCAGGTGGCGGAGTAGATCCAGGCCTTGAAGTCGATCCAGGAAGTAGCCTCCCAACCGGCTCAGCGCTTGGTGTTGGCTGCGGCTGACGGCCTCGGCGCCCATACCCACAATGGCCATGAAGGCCGGGATGAGTGGTGCGGCAAGGAGTAATAGCAGTCCCGCCAGCCAGTCCAGATAGAAGACGATCACCAGGATCGGTGCCGGGATCAGCAGTGTCAGCGCGAGTTGCGGCCGATACCGGCCAGCGTAAGGGCCCAGGGCGGCCACCTGCTCCATGAGCCCCGACGCGATACCGCCGGCGGCACCACCACCGGGGCCGGCGGGGCCAAGCGCGAGCAAGCGCTGGTAGATACGCTCCCGGCTACGGCGGTGCACGCGATAGGTGGCCTCGGCCGCGGCCCACTCCTGGACCGCGACGGTGCCAGCCCGGAACAGGATGACCATCAGCAGCGACAGGAGCATGCCCGCGAGCTCTGGCAGCTCCATACCCGCGACCGCCACGGCATGAACCAGCCAA
>SLMR01000344.1 GCA_007133445.1 Aquisalimonas sp.
CAGGATGACTCCATCGTCGCCGTCGCAGCACCGGCGGATCTCGCTCTGGACACATCACTCCCGCGGCTGCTGCTGGATGACGCCGATGCGGTTGCGCGGTTCATACTTGACCAGGTTGTTGCGCGCCAATGAAGGACCAGAACGCACACACCGTTCTCAAGAAGAACGCCCTGTTCAGTGCCCTGGACAAGGAGGTGCTGGATGCGCTCGTTGATCGCTGCCGGCAGGTCACGCTGAAGAACGGTGACATCCTGTTTCACTTGGGTGACGCCGCCCAGCATTTTTTCCTGGTGGAATCCGGCCTGATCAAGCTCGCCCGGAGCAACCCCGACGGGCAGGAGAAGGTCATTCATCTGGTAAGGCCGGGTGAGTCCTTTGCCGAAGCGGTGATGTTCATGGATGCCAAGCGCTATCCCGTGACTGCTTCCGCCCTGGAGGACAGCCGACTGGTCGCGGTTCCCAACGAGGACTACCGGCGCATCATAAAGGACAGCCCGGAGACCTGCATGCGCCTGCTGGCGGATCTGAGCATGCGCCTGCGTAGCCGACTCGACGATATCGACCAGCTGACGCTGCAGCAGTCGCGCCCTCGGGTTGTCCGGTACCTGCTTGCCCAGGGGCCCAGCGGCCTGGACGCGGGCGCGGAAGTACAGCTGCCGGCACCGAAACACGTGGTCGCCTCACGACTGTCCATGACGCCGGAGACGTTATCGCGGATCCTCCACGAACTCACCAGCAGCGGCCTTATTCGCGTGGACAGGCGCCGGGTCGAGCTCAGTGATCCCGAGGGCCTGCGCGCACTGCTGTAGTGCGCGGACCACTGGACCACTCGGGACAAATCTGCAGGGCTGCTATACTCACCGCCGACGCGTCCTACCCACGGGGATATACCAACAGGTTGGGGCGGTAAGGAGTCCTAATCCATGCCCGAACAAAAAGCAAGCACCGTCGAGCTTCGTCAGATCCGTGAGGCATGCCGCACTTGCAGTCTGAGTGACCTGTGCCTGCCGGTTGCTCTGGATGCGCCCGAAGTGGACGCCCTTGACGGTATCGTCCAGCGTCGACGCCCGCTGGCCAGGGGTGATGTGCTCTACCGGGCCGGTGGCCCATTCAGTGCCATCTACGCCGTCCGTACCGGGGCTCTGAAAAGTCTCTCCGTCTCCGAGGACGGCGAGGAGCAGATCACGGCGTTCCACCTGCCCGGCGAGCTCGTGGGCCTGGACGCCATCAGTTTCGGTACGCACCCGTCGACGGCCTGTGCGCTGGAAACGACCAGTATCTGTGAGATCCCATTCGAAGCCCTCGAAGGCCTCGCTGAAGGCATCCCCGGGCTGCAGCGCCAGCTCCTGCGCATCATGAGCAAGGAGATCTTCAGCGAGCAGGAGATGCTGCATGCGCTGGCGCGGCGCACCGCCGAGCAGCGCCTGGCCATTCTGCTCATCAGTCTCTCGGACCGCTTCTCCCGGCGGGGGCTCTCGGCAACCCGCTTCCGCCTGCCCATGTCCCGTCACGAGCTCAGCAACTATCTCGGGCTGGCACCGGAGACCATGAGCCGGCTGTTCCGCCGCTTTGCCGAAAGCGGCTGGATCACTGCGGCAGGCAAGGAGATCACGCTGGAGCAGCCCGAGGCGCTGCGCTCCATGACCACCGGTGGAGCCACGCCCATGCACCACAACGCCGGCCACGCTGAGTGACGCCACGCGCTTTGATCTGCGTCAAGGCGCGCCACCCCGTCACCCGCCACCCTTCCCCGAGTCTTGATACTCAGGGGAGCACCTCATGGAGCTGGTCTGCCCGGCGGGCAACCCCGCGGCGCTGCGCGCTGCCGTCGACAGCGGTGCGGACGCCGTCTACACGGGCCTGCAGGATGCGACCAACGCGCGCCACTTCCCGGGGCTGAACTTCAGCCCGGCGCAACTCGAGCGCGGCGTGCGCGACGCACGTGATCGCGGGGTGCGCGTGTTCATGGCCATCAACACCTTTCCGCAGCCCGCCGGCTGGCGGCAGTGGACCGCGGCCGTGGATCGGGCCGCCGCCCTGGGCGTGGACGCCGTCATCCTGGCGGACACGGGTCTGCTGGACTACGCCGCTCGCCGCCACCCGAACCTGCCCAGGCATCTCTCCGTGCAGGCGTCGGCCACCAGCCTTGAGGCGCTGCAGTTCTATCACCAGTGCTTTGGCATCCGTCGTGCAGTGCTGCCACGCGTCCTCTCCCTGGCCCAGGTGGAGCAGCTTGCCGGCAGCACACCGGTGGAACTGGAGGTGTTCGGGTTCGGCTCGCTCTGCATCATGGCCGAGGGCCGCTGCCTGCTGTCGTCCTATGCGACGGGGGAGTCCCCCAACTCCGCCGGCGCCTGCTCCCCGGCGGCGTATGTGCGCTGGGACGAGAACGCCGAGGGAGTCCTCAGCTCGCGACTCAACGGCGTGCTCATCGACCGCTTCATGCCGGGTGAGCGGGCCGGATACCCCACACTGTGCAAGGGCCGGTTCAACGTCGACGGGCAGACCGGGCATGCACTGGAAGAGCCCACCAGCCTGAACACCCTGGATCTGCTGCCCCGGCTGCACGCCGCCGGCATCACCGCCATCAAGCTGGAGGGACGCC
>SLMR01000120.1 GCA_007133445.1 Aquisalimonas sp.
ATGACCACCGGGCCTGCCTGCGCGAGCAGGGCGACGACCTGGCGGCCCATTTCCTGGAGCGGGTGGAAGCCATTGACGAGGATGCCATGGCCCGCGACGTGCCGGAACTCCATGAGCGGCTCGCCAATCTGTGTTCCAACGTCTTGCGTCAGGCGCCCGGCAGCACAGCTCATGCCACCTGTATCGCTCAGCACGCGATTCAGTATTCATACTTCGCACAGGCTGTGATCGAGCAACTCGAGGATGACCCGTCGCTGGATGGTTATTGAGGGCTCGCCCCGGGGCGCGCCCTCGCGGCGCGGCCCCGTCACGCTGCCCGCTGCAGACTGAACGCCCGCGGCCGGCCATCCTGCTGCAGGGTCATCAGAAGGACGACCAGGTAGCACACGGCACCGGCGAACAGCACCTCGCTGAGCCCCACGGTCATGGCGATCATCACCGCGGCCACGGCGCCGAGGACCGAGAAAACCCCGTTGATGCCCCACATCCACGGCACCGCGTTTCCCTGGCCCTGAGCCTCCAGGGAGCGGATCGCCAGTGGGAACGGGACGCCCAGGGCGAATGACAGCGGCGCCAGCAGTACCACGCTCGCGGCAATCCGGCCCGCAAGTTCCATGGCCATCAGCCAGTCCAGGATCTGCGGCAGCGCCACGCCGTACAGGGCGGTGATGGCCATCACCGCCACCGCTGCCATCGCGATGGCCTGACCGAACCGACCGGGCCCGCACCGGCTGGTGGCCAGACTGCCCAGCCCCATGAACACCAGCAGCGAGAATAGCAGGACCGCCAGGGACAGCACCGGATCCCCCAGGAACAGAGTCAACCGCTGGACCAGGGAGACCTCGATCAGCATGAAACCGAGGCCGATGCCGGCGAACAGCAGTACCGCGCGTGGCAGTCGCCGGCGGCCCCGTCCCGGCTGCGCGAACCCGCGGACCAGGGGGTACGCCAGCATGAACACCGAGGCAGCCAGCGCCGCCTGGAACAGCGTCGTCACCACGGCGGGAAGTTCCTGTTCGAACTGATAGAAGAAGGGCCGGTTGTCGGTGACTTCCGAGAGGTTGTTTCCCTGTTCTTCGATCCGGGACACCATCTCGTCCAGGGACAGTCGGCCCATGCCCAGCGCCTGCAGCATGGGGTTCATCGCACCCTGCGCGGTGACGTGGGGGACGTAGCTGGCGTTCTGGGAGAACCCGACGTTGATCGCCTGTTGCAGGATGCTGCGCGCCTGCCCCGGGGTAAAGGGCTCCGCCGAGACGACGAAGACGGGGTAGGGGAAGGAGCCGAGGACGTAGATATGCTCCATGGCATCGGTGGTGTCCATGCCGTTGCGGGCCAGGGCGTCCAGGGTGATGCGCAGCAGCCGCAGGATGGCCAGCTCGTCGTGGGTTACCACCACCAGCTGGCCGGTGTCGGTGAGCCGGTCCATGTACTCGGCAATGGCTTCCTCCGTGAGCAGGAAGTTCTCCGTCAGCGCGAAACCTTCCCGGCTGCGGCTCGTGTTGGTCACCGGCAGGCTCATGTAGATGAGGTCGAAGGCCTCGTCGCTGCGCTTGACGTAATGCCGCCCCTCCCCGTGCCGGACGTCGATGTGATCGAAGTCCGTATACAGGCCGCCGCTGTAGTCCCGGGCCTCCCGCACCAGCTCCAGGAGTTCCCGGTTGACTTCCACCGCCGTAATCGCCTCGAAGCCGGCCCGGGCCGTGAGCAGCACGTCCCTGCCACCACCTGGCCCGATGATGAGTGCCCGATCGCGCGCCTCGTCGTCCATGTGGAAGAAGGGAAAGCGCCCCGGGAACTCCCGCTCAAGCCCCTCCACGGCACTGCCCGGCGCCGCCAGATCGCCGCTGAAGCGGTACATGGGGGTGCCCGCGGTACCGTCGATGTAGAGGTCGCGGTGGTCGTCGGTGGTTGCGTAGGTGATCAGGTCCGTGCGGCCGAACGCGCTCCAGCGGGTCGCGGTCACCTCGCCATCGCGGGGGCCGTGGATGGCATCGTGGATCTCCTTGTCCGGGTTGTTGCCCACCGGGAGCGAGGTGCCGATCATGCCGCCTGCCTGCAGCACGGCAAGCAGCGTGCTCACCGCCAGCGCCAGCGCGGTCGCACCGGTGGCCAGAGCGCGGTGGCGCTGGGCGCCGAATACCAGGCAGGCGCTGCCCAGGGCCGCGAGAACCGCGAGCACGTAGCTGCCGCCCAGCCCGCCCCAGAGGTTCAGCACCAGGATCGCCGCGACGGCGCCGCAGGCCGCGCCGGCCAGGTCCGCCCCGTACAGCGGGCCGCTGAAAGCGGAGTGCTGCCGGTAGAGTTCCGCGAAGAACAGGCCCGCAACCAGGAAGGGCAGGAAGATCACGCCGAAGAACACCAGCCCGTAGGCATGGATCCCGGGAAGGGCGGCCATCCATGTCACCAGCGCGATGGCACAAACGATGCTCAGTGCCGCCAGGGCGCCGAATAGCCCTAGCAGGGCGAAGGCATCGAGACCGTGCCAGCGCCGGTGGAGCGCATGCACCAGGATGCCGCCGACCCCCAGGCCCAGCAGTGCCAGGGAAACGATGGCGAACACATAGTGGTGGGAGAGGGCGACAGACAGGACCC
>SLMR01000073.1 GCA_007133445.1 Aquisalimonas sp.
TTGCAGGGTGGTACGGGGTCCTGTGGGCGGTGTTGATCGGGGCGGTGGTGCTGGCGGTGGTCCCGGGCATCCAGCCGCGTCTGGTTCTCGCCCGGTCCGGCGCCCTGCGCCTGCCCCGCGAGGCGGCGCCGGTGCTCTACCAGGTGATGGATCGTCTGTACCAGCGCGCCGGGGTCAAGGCGTCGCCGCAGCTGTGGTATGTGCCCTCGGGGGCCTTGAACGCCTTCGCCGTGGGTGGTCGCCGTGGCGGAGCCATCGCGGTGACGGCCGGCCTGCTACGCGCACTGTCCCTGCGCCAGGTTGCCGGTGTTCTGGCCCACGAAACCAGCCATCTGCGCCACAACGATACCTGGGTGATGGCGCTGGCCAGCCTGATCACCGAACTTACCTCCTGGCTTGCCCTGCTGGGCCTGGTCGTGATCCTGCTGACCATTCCCTACGCGCTGGCCGGAGATGTGGTGTTGCCCTGGCCGGTATTGCTGATTCTGGTGATCGTGCCTACGCTGAGCACGTTGCTCCAGCTCTCGCTGTCGCGCACCCAGGAGTTCAATGCCGACCTGGAAGCGGCCCGACTCACCGGTGATCCCCGGGGCCTGGCGGAGGCCCTGGCACGGCTGGAGCAATCCCGCGGCGCCTGGCTGCAGCGCGTGTTTCTGCCGCGGCAGCGGCCATCCTGGGTGCCGGGCTGGCTGCGGAGCCATCCAGAAACCGGCGAGCGCATTCGGCGCCTGCTGGAGCTCGCGTCCGGCCGGGACATGGAGCCCATCGTGCCGTTGCGCACCGGTCTGCGAGCATCCCACGGCGTGCGCCCGTCCTGGGGCATGCGCCGTCCGCGGGCTGCGGGTCGGCGTGTGTTCCGGCTGTAACGGAAACCGAACGGGAAGGTGACGTATCCATGGGAGTGAAGCGAGTGTTTGCCCAGTTCTCCACCGCGGGATTGCTGCTGGGCACCCTGTTCTTTGCCTTCTCGCTGACCCCGAGCCTGCTACCCCGGCCGTTCCCGGTCCAGGGCGTAATCTCCGGGCTCTCCTTTGCCGCCGGCTACGCCCTCGGGTTCGCCGGACACTGGCTGTGGGCCTACCTGGAGCTGCCCGAGCCCCGGCAGCGCCTGGACTGGTGGATCAAGGTGGTGGCCACCGGTTTCTGTACGATCACTGCCGGGCTGTTCCTGTGGCGTGCCTCGGAGTGGCAGAACGAGGTCCGCGCGCTGATGGAGATGGAAGAGCTGGACGGCGTGCGCGTGTTCAGCGTGGCACTGATTGCGCTGCTCGTGTTCGCCGTACTGTTGCTGGTGGCACGCTGTTTCCACTGGACCTTCCTGTTCCTCTCCCGGCGGCTGCAGCGCTTCGTACCCAGGCGAGTGTCCCATGTGGTGGGGGTCGTGGCGGCCCTCGCCCTGTTCTGGTCGGTGATCGACGGCGTGATCTTCTCCTATGCTCTGCGGGTGGCGGACAACTCCTACCAGCACCTTGACGTGGTCATCCAGGACGAACTGGAGCCACCGACGGACCCGGAGCGCACCGGCAGTGCCGAATCCCTGATCTCCTGGGAGGCGCTGGGTGGTCGTGGCCGCCGGTTCGTGACCGTCGCGCCGTCCGCCGACGAGCTGGAGGACTTCCACGGCCAGCCCAAGCCCCAGCCCATCCGCGTGTATGTCGGGCTGAATGCCGCCGAGACCCCGCGCGAGCGGGCTCGCCTGGCGCTGGACGAGCTGCACCGCACCGATGCCTTCGAGCGTTCGGTCCTGATCCTGGCCACGCCCACGGGGCGGGGGTGGCTCGACCCGGCGGCCCAGGACACTGTCGAGTACCTGCACCGGGGCGATATCGCTACCGTCACGGCCCAGTATTCCTACCTGCCGAGCCCCCTGTCGTTGATGACCGAGGGCGATATCGGCGTGGAGATGGCGCGGGCGTTGTTCGAAGAAGTCTACGGGTACTGGTCCGAGCTGCCGGAGGACGAGCGCCCGGATCTCTACCTGCACGGGCTCAGCCTGGGCGCGCTGAATTCCGACCGCTCCTTCGACGTGTTCGACATCATCGACGACCCCTTCGACGGCGCCCTGTGGAGCGGGCCCCCCTTCCGCAGCGAGACCTGGCGCACCGTGACCCGAGGCCGCGACGAGAACTCCCCCGCGTGGCTGCCCCGGTTCCGCGACGGCAGGGTGGTCCGGTTCATGAGTCAGTACCGCGGCCTGGATGAGTACGAGGGGGACTGGGGCAGTTTCCGGATTGCCTTCCTGCAGTACGCCAGTGATCCGGTAACCTTTTTCGATCCGCAACTGGTCTGGAACGAGCCCGCGTGGATGGCCGGCGAGCGCGGCCCGGACGTGTCGTCGGACCTGCGCTGGTTCCCGGTGGTGACCATGCTGCAGGTGGCGGCGGACATGGCCGTGGGCGAGACGCCGCGCGGCTACGGCCACGAATACGCCCACGAGGACTACATCGATGCCTGGATCGCTCTGACGGAGCCCGAGGGCTGGTCCGACGACGACGTGGAGCGCCTGAAGGAGCTGTTCCGCGAGCGGGAGTGATGGCCGCCGTCGCGGCGTCGGGTCAGTAGCGCAGCAGCCCGGAGGTGTCGGCCTGCTGCACCAGCCACTGTTTCAGGCGGCGGATGCCGCTCTCGTTGCGGCGGCTGGTCTTGTGGGCCACCACAAATCGGTCGCCGGTGCGCGCCGTGTGCGCCGGCAGGCGGACCAGGTCGGCGTCATCGGCCTCCAGCATGTAGTCGTTGCTCAACGCGATCCCCTGGTGGTGGCGTGCGGCGGCGTGGGCCATGAGCATGTGGCTGAAGTACTGCATGCGGGTGTCGTTGGTCGGCCCGCAGCCTTTCGCGCCCAGCCACAGTTCCCAGTCGGCGCCGGGCTGCCCGGCGATGCTGGAGGCAGACAGCAGCGGAAAGCGGAGCAGCCAGTGGGCTTCCAGATGCTCCGGGCGGTCGCCGTCAATGAGCCCGGCGCGGGCCAGGTCCTCGCACATGCCGTCCCAGAATCGGCGGCTGCAGATGGCGAACAGCCGCTCCGAGTAGAGCAGGGCCGAGGAAAAACCGCGCTGGTCCACGTCCAGGGTGATGAAGCAGTCTGCCACCCGATCGGACAGGCCCGGCGGGCCGTCCACCATCTCCAGCATCAGGTCGATGTCCGGGTGGCGGCGCTGCAGATCCGGCAGGCGCGGGATCAGCCAGCGCACGGCGAAGGAGCTGAACACCGCCAGTCGCAGCCGTGTGCTGTCCTCACCGCGCAGGGTCTGGCTGGCCTGCTCGATGCGGGTCAGTGCCGGGGCCACCGCGTCCAGATACCGCAGTCCCTCGTCGGTCAGCGTCAGTCGGCGGCCGGCACGCAGGAACAGGGGCTCGCCGAGGTAATCCTCCAGCTGTTTGATGCGGTGGCTGACGGCGCTCTGGCTCAAATGCAGCTCCTCCGCGGCACGGGAGAAGCTGTTCAGGCGGGCGACGGTGGCAAACACCGGAAGGGCGGCAAGGGGCGGCAGTTGCATTATCGAAAAAACGAATCAAGAGGCAATAAACATCATTATACATGATGTTTTGGCTTGCCTATCCTGCCTCCCTGTTTCGCTATCCAGTCAGGGAGAGTTCCGTTCATGTCGGGCCGCACGGTACACAGCGCCATCATTCTGCTGACCATCGGCAATCTGCTGGCGATCTTCTCCGACATCATCATCAAGTGGCAGGGCGAGGTCACGGACCTGCCGGTGCTGCAGTTCGTGTTCATGCGCGTGCTGATTACCGTGCTGATCCTGCTGCCCCTGTGGCGCCACATCGATACCGCGGCACTCCTGCGCGGCTCGCGCATTCACGCCATCCGGGCCCACATAAGCATGGTCGGGCTGTTCTGCATGGTGATTGCCCTGACCACGTTGCCACTGGCCACGGCCAACGCGCTGTTCTACGCCACGCCCATGCTGGTCATGGCGCTGGCGGTGCTGTTCTTCCGCGAGCGGGCGACGGTGCTGAGCCTGGCCGCGGTGGTCAGCGGCTTCGTCGGCATTCTGGTGATCCTGCGGCCGGAGGAACTCTCCTGGGCGGCATTCAGCGCCCTCGGTGCAGCTTTTGCGCTGGCCACCAACGCCCTGCTGGTGCGCAAGCTGCCGCGCGGTCAGTCCACGGCCCACACCCTGGTGCTGACCCATGTGTATGCCTTGCCCGTGGCGCTGCTGCTGGCCCTGTGGGAAGGGGCAGCCTGGGACTGGGGCGTGTTCGTGGCCGCGGCGGGTTCGGCAGTGTTCATCCTCGGCTACCATACGAGTGTGCTCTGGGCGTACCGGCACGTGGCCGCCAACCAGGTGACCAGCGCCGAGTATACCGGCCTCATCTGGGCGGTGCTGTTCGGTTGGTGGTGGTTCGCGGAAGTCCCGGACATCTGGTTCTTCCTCGGTTCCGCCCTGATCGTCGGGCCGCTGGTAGGCCTTGGCATGGTGGAGCGACGTCGTCTGCGCCAGCCCCGGGAGGCCACCGAGGCGGCGTGAGCGGCGCCTGCCTGGTCCCGGCAGGTGCGTCCGGCCATGCGGCGTGGTAGCGTTCCGCCCGGTTGACGGATCGGGATCAGGGAAAGACGCCATGAGTTACCTGTTCAAGAGTGCGGGCCGCTTCCGCCGCCTGTTGAGCCTCTATCCGCCGTACCTGGGCACGGGGATCTCCGTTCGCGAGGTGTCCCCGGACTTCCGGCGGGTGGTCGTGCAGATGAAGCACCGCTTCTACAACCGCAACGCCTACGGCACCCACTTCGGCGGCAGCCTCTACAGCATGTGCGATCCCTTCTACGCGCTGATGCTGCAGCCGCTGCTGGGCCGCGACTACCTCATCTGGGACCGCGGTGCATGCATTGACTACCGCAAACCCGGTCGCGGCACGGTGACGGCGGTGTTCGAATGGAGCGAGGAGCAGCTCCAGGAGATTCGCGCACGCACCGCCGGTGGCGAGAAGTTTGAACCGGAGCGGGTGCTGGACATCACCGACGCCCAGGGTGACGTGGTGGCCCGGGTGGAGAAGACGATCTACATCCGCCAGAAGCCACGGGTGCGGGGCGGCGTCGATGGCAGCACGCCCTGATGGCGTGCGGGTCCCGGGGCCGCCTCGCGAGCCGTGGCCGCGGGGCGGGCGCTCAGGCCGCCCGCTGTAGCTGGAAGTCCAGTGCCTGCTCCACGTGCTGGAACTTCGCCTCCAGCTCGGCTTCATCCTGACCGCCGATGAACACCAGCGCCAGGCAGAAGCTGTAGCTGTCCTGATCCATCATGTCGGACAGCTGACCGCCCTGCTCGACCTGGATCTGGATGGTGGTGCCGGGAACCTGCTCTTCCACCTCGCGCACCTCGCTTTCGGTGGGGACACGCCCCACCCGTGCGTCCCCGTATGTGCGCAGGAAGAATTTGCCGGCAACGGGATAAGGGCCCCCACCCTTGACGAAGCGCGGCTCCTTCCCCAGGGCCAGATCCACGGCGACCTCGTGGCTGGAGGTGCCATCGACTTTCTCGAACAGGTCGCAGTGGGACTCGGAGATGCGGGTGTTCACCTCCAGCAGCCAGATGCGGTCCCGCTGCGCATCCCAGAAGAACTCCGCGTTGAAGGGCATGTTGTCGTAGCCGACATGGCTCATGAAGCGCCGGGCGATGTCCTCCATCCCTTGAAGCACCCGCGTTGGCAGGGCGGACGGGTACTGGTAGCGGCCAAAGGTAGAGCGGTTGGCGTGGCGTAGCGAATCCACTGCCCCGTACACCTCGATGCGGCCGTCGTGGCCGTAGCCTTCCAGGGTGACCTGGTGGCCGTCGATGATGCCCTCCGCAATGCAGTGGCCGCCACCGACGTTCGCCACCTCCGGCGGCCGCTCCACCTGCTCCAGCAGGTAGTCGAACGGTTCCTGGAAGCGCCGGATCTCTGCCTGAATGCGTCTGATGCCGGCGTGGAAGTCCGCGGGTTTGTCCACGCGGAACCCCAGGTACGAGGAGAAGGATTTCACCGGTTTGATCCAGAACGGATAGCCCACCTCCCGTTCGAGGCGACGCAAGGCGCCGTCGTCGAACGGGTCGAAGGCGGTGAAGGGCGGGGTGCTCTCGGGTGTGACCCGTGCCTGCTCCACCCTCGCCCAGTACTTGTGCTCGCAGGCGAGCACTGCCGGCAGCGACGCCGACGGCAGCCCGAACTCGCGGGCCAGGATGGGGACAATGGTGCTTACCGGGAAGTCGATGTAGTGGATGATCCCGTCCACGGAGCCCTGGAAACTGTGTAGACGCTGGCGTGCGTGCTCGAGGATCTCCTCGATCGGGTAGTGCATGCGTTCGGTGAGTTCCGAACGGTCCAGCAGCTTGTGGAACGTGATCTGCTCCCCGCCGCGAATTCTCTCGAGTTTCCTCAGGTTGAAATCGTTCAGTCCGAAGACGAAAACGTTCCTGCTGGCCATGGTGGCCCACCTCCTTGAATCCATGATTGCCCTTTGATCAGAGAGATGTAGTCTCATCGGCGCGGGATCAAGGTTGAGCGGGGCCGTGATGGCCCCTGTGAGAACGGCGCTGGCGTTCCGGCGGGCATCTGGTATAGTGCGCCGCAACGATGCGCTCCGGTTCGCATCCGGCTTTCGCGGTTTTTCCTGTCAGGGATTACAGCATCGCGGCCACAGACTGGTGGCCCGGATGGTTCGTGACTCCCGAATGGCCTGCCCGAATTCAAGACTTTTTTCAGCCATAACCGGGCCCCGATACAGCGGCTACCGGCCCTCGGGTAGGCACCAACGGAGTTCCTGACGAATGTCCTTTAATGATCTCGGCCTCTCGGCCGCGCTGGTTCGTGCTGTCACTGACCAGGGTTACACCACCCCCACCCCCGTCCAGGCCCAGGCCATCCCTGCGGTCATCGCGGGAGGTGATCTCATCGGCATCGCGCAGACCGGAACAGGCAAAACGGCCGGGTTTACCCTGCCGCTTCTGCACCGGCTGATGGCACAGCGGCCCGAGGGCAAAGGCCGTCCGGTGCGTGCCCTGATTCTCACCCCCACCCGGGAGCTCGCGGCCCAGGTCCAGCAGAGTGTGAAGACCTACGGCAGCCATCTGCCGCTGAAGTCCACCACCGTTTTCGGCGGGGTGGGCATGCAGCCGCAGATCCAGACCCTGCGCCGCGGTGTGGACATCCTGGTGGCGACCCCGGGGCGGCTGCTGGATCACCTGCGCCAGGGCACCGTGGACCTCTCGCGGGTGGAGACGCTGGTGCTGGACGAGGCGGATCGCATGCTCGATATGGGCTTCATCCACGACATCCGCAAGGTGATCGCGGCGCTACCGAAGGAGCGCCAGACGCTGCTGTTCTCCGCCACCTTCTCCGACGAGATCCGCAAGCTCGCCAACGGCATGCTGCGCTCGCCGCAGCACGTGGAGGTGGAGCGCAAGGCGTCGGCCGCGGAGATCGTCACCCAGACCGTGCACCCGGTGAGCCGGGGCGGCAAGCGCGCGCTGCTGAGCAACCTGATCGGCGATGGCGGCTGGAAGCAGGTGCTGGTGTTCACTCGCACCAAGCACGGCGCCGACCGTCTGGCCGGGCAGCTGGAGAAGGACGGCTTCAGTTCCGCGGCCATTCACGGCAACAAGAGCCAGGGTGCCCGCACCCGGGCGCTGAGCCAGTTCAAGCAGGGGCGGGTGCGGGTGCTGGTGGCCACCGACATCGCCGCCCGCGGCCTGGACATCGACCAGCTGCCCCACGTGGTCAACTACGAGCTGCCCAACGTGGCCGAGGACTACGTCCACCGCATTGGCCGTACCGGGCGCGCGGGCAACGAAGGCCAGGCCGTGTCACTGGTCTGCGTGGACGAGCTGAAACTGCTCAAGGGCATTGAGAGGTTGCTCAATCGCAGCATCGACAAGCAGATCATCGCCGGCTTCGAGCCCGACCCCCGGGAAACACCGGAACCGCTGTTCAAGAAGCCGGGAGGCGGCGGGCGGCGGTCGCCCGGAGCGCAGCCCGCACGTGGTCGCCACCAGGCCTCGGCCCGACGCTCCCGAGACCTCGGGCGCGGGCGCTAGTGTTCCGTCTCAGGAGTTTCGGTGGCGTGCGGCGAACAACGGGCGCCGCACGCCACCGTAGGCTGCGTGGTTACATCTGCGACGCCATGCGATCGAGTCGCCGTTTCACCTCTTCGTCATTGCGATACAGGTAACCGATGGCTCGATAGGTTTCCACGTCAATGCCCGAGAACTGAACGGCTGTCTCCATGTCCTCCGCGGCTCCCCGGCGGAGCTCATCCCGTTCACTGGCGTCCTGGGCTTCCCGCAACATTTCCGCGTAGCTCGCGCGGATATCCTGCAGCTGCTGGGCGGAATTCAGGAACGCCTCCAGCTGACGATCCGAAAGGTCGTCGCTCGTGAGTTCAGCGCTGTCTGCCACTTCATTCTCGTAGAGATCGGGATTACCGGCCAGCGCGGTTGTCCCCCCTGAGGCAAGTGCCAGTGCGACCAGGCTTGCGATGAGCAGATGCATGCGTGGGCTTGTAATCATTGTGTTCCTCCCGTCGGTTTTATCGTTGTGGTCGCGAGCAACATGCCATTTTTTCGCCACGGCGTCACGGCATGGGTGCATCTTTTCCTGCCGGCTTCCGGGGTTGAAACGTGCGGATAGCATCATCATCTCCATCGGTGATCACGGGTACGCTGCATAAGGAGCCGACATGAAGAAATGCATTGTGGTTGCCGAAGCGAGCCGGGCGCGCTTCCTGTTTCGCAAAGAGCTCGGCCCGCTGACCGAAGGCGAGACGCTGGAGCACCCGGAGGGACGCATGCACCCCGGCGTGCTGGAGGAAGCGGGCGAGGGTGCCCAGCACGAGTCCACCAAGACTTCGTTGCGGCGGACCGACCCGCAGACGCCCACGTCAGAGAAGTACGCGCGCCGTTTTGCCGACGAGGTTGCCAGCCGCATGAAGTCCCTGCGGACCAGCGGTGAGGCCGAGCAATTCATTCTGGCGGCGGAGCCGCGCTTTCTGGGGTACCTGCGTGGCAGCCTTGACGGGCCGACGGCCGACAGTGTGGTCGAGAGCGTGGCCAAGGACTACTCTGACGCCTCGGCCGAAGACCTGGCCAGGAAACTCCCGGTCTGATCGGAAGCGATGACCCGGCTAGGGAGCAACCGCAAGCTCAGCCGCTGTCGCGGGTGAGCTTGCGTACACTGCCGTCGACCTCCCCCAGTAGCAGCACATCCGCCGGCCGCAGGGCGAACAGGCCGTTGGTGACCACCCCGGGGATGTCGTTCAGTGTGCGCTCCATTTTCACCGGCTCGTCGATGGCGAGGCCGCTGACATCGAGGATGACGTTGCCGTTGTCCGTAGTAACCCCCTCGCGCAGCGTTGGCTGTCCGCCAATGCGCTTGACAATCTCCCGGGCCACGAAGCTGCGAGCCATCGGGATGACTTCAACGGGGAGCGGGAATGCGCCCAGGCGACCCACCAGTTTGCTGTCGTCGGCGATGCACACGAACCGGCGGCTGGCGCCGGCGACGATCTTCTCCCGCGTCAGCGCGGCGCCACCGCCCTTGATCAGAGAGAGGTGGCGGTTGGCCTCATCGGCACCGTCCACGTAGAGATCCAGCGGGCCGGCCTGGTTCAGCTCCATGACCTCTATTCCGGCATCACGCAGCAGCCGTGAGGAAGCCTCGGAGCTCGAGACCGCCGCCTTCACCAGGCCGGGCTCCCGGCTGAGCAGCTCGATGAACAGGTTGACGGTTGAACCCGTCCCCACCCCGAGGATGCTGTCGCTCTCCACGTATTGCAGGGCGGCCTTGGCGGCAGCCCGCTTGCCGGCGTCTGCGGACATGATGGTTCTCCGGTCACATCGAAGGTGCAGCAATGATACGCCCTGGCCGCGGCGCGATGAACCGGCTCTTTGCCGCGCACCGTGCGGCGTTTAGACTGTGCGGCCTATTGCACCGATCACTCGCGAACCCACAAGGAAAGCGGCTGCATCCATGACCCAGGCCTATCTGGAACGCATTCTCACCGCCTGCGTCTACGACGTGGCGATCAACTCCCCCCTGGACCCGGCGCCCGCGCTGTCCGCGCGCCTGCACAACAACGTGCTTATGAAGCGCGAGGACCTGCAGCCGGTGTTCTCGTTCAAGCTGCGCGGCGCCTACAACATGATCTCCCGGCTCTCGGACGAGGCCAAGGCCAAGGGCGTGATCTGCGCCTCCGCCGGCAACCACGCCCAGGGGGTGGCGCTGGCGTCGAAGCGGTTGGGCATCAAGGGGGTGATCGTCATGCCCCGGACCACGCCCAGCATCAAGGTCAATGCCGCGCGCCGGCTGGGTGGTCGGGTCATTCTCCACGGTGACAGCTACGACGAGGCCGCCGCCCACGCCACAAA
>SLMR01000404.1 GCA_007133445.1 Aquisalimonas sp.
CAGGATGGCGAGGCCGATCAGCGGTCTGAACTCTGATTCCTCAACGGTCGTCGTCTTCGGCGGGCGATAGCCGGTAGCGGAAATGCGCGTACAGGTGGGTGCTCTCCAGGAGCTCCGTGAGCTGGACCTGGACGACCACTTCACCGAGGTTGAGGGCAAGCCGTGTCCCGACGGCGTAGACATTGGCGGGCGTGATCAGGGTCGCCGGGCGTGTCAGCGGGTTGACCCTCGGGACGATGAGCGTGCGCATGTAGGAAGACCCGGCCCCGGGACCTTTGATGGCCTTGCTGGCGGCGGCATGACCACTGTCGGCAAGAAACTCGAGGCCCATGTCCAGGCCACGTTCGCTGCGTGTGCGCAGCCAGCGAATGGCGGCCAGACGCCACTGGCCCGGTGTATCGCCGCCCTGCGGGTCGCCATAGGCCACCAGTTCACCCACGCGGGTTCGTAACGGGCACTCCTTCGGATGGAAGACGGCCATGCCGCGCCGGCTCTCGTTCTTGCGGCTGAAGATCGCGCTGGTCACGGCGGGAGCGGTCTCGGAAGCCTCCTCCTCGTCTTCCGTGCTGATTTCCAGACGGTTCGCCCGCGCCCAGACGTCGTCGGCTTCAGGGCCGTGGGTCCTGAATTGAGCCGTGCGGGAACCGCTCGACGCTGCCGCGCGAGAAACGTTGTCATCGGCCAGAGTCAGTCCTGCACCCCTGGAGGCATGGGTCACCTTGCGTTGCCAGCGCAGCTCGTCGGCCTCGGGCCGGAAAGGCTGTTGGTCGTTGAGCATGAAATGGCAGCGCGCCAGTCCATCCACCAGTCGCACTCGCGCCATGGTCGAGTGACGCTCGGCGGTGCGTTCCTGGCGCCCGCCCAGCGCATTCTGGAAGCGCTGGTACATGTTCCGTTGCAGTCGTTGCGAGAGACTGCCGGTATGGGGGCTTCGCCGGATGTCCTCATCGAGCTGCATGATCTGCCGGTTCAGCGTGGCCACCAGCTGCCCCACCTCCAGCAATCGCGGTTCGGTCGCCGGCGTGTTACGCAGTTGCTGCCTGGCCACGTATCGGGGCGGGAAATCCGAACCCAGATCGACCACAAAGGCACCACTCATCAGGCGGTTGTCCGTCGGGCGCGTCAGGCGGGCGAAATGAACCCAGCGACCGATGCGGCGGTAAAGCTCCTCGGCCTCCCCCTGCATCAGGTGGTATGGATTGGCCAGGGACAGAATCAGCACGCGCACGTACGCCTGCTTCACCGACAGTGCCGTTTCGTCGCTGTCTCGGGTCGCCTCGATGGGAGCCGCCTGGAGATGGAGTGCCTCTGCCCTGGCATAGAGCGTGTGCAGAGTCTGCCAGAATCCCTGCGGTTCCGGCATGTAGGTGCGGTAGGCTTCCAGCAGGGCGCGCCCCTGGGCCAGCAGTGTACGCTGCATGGCGATCTGCGCCTCGGTGCGCTGATCACCGCCGAGTTGGCGTCCGTCCAGCCATCCGTTGACCGCGTGCCGGAAGGCGATGGCGAGTTCCCGTAGCAGCCCTTGCACGGTGTCGGCGGTGCCTTCCAGCTCGGGGGTGAGCGGCAGCTCGGCGGCACGGTAGCGCTTCACGAGGGCTTCGGTAATGTCGTTGACCGTCGGGCGCAGCGCCTCGGCGGCGTGGAAGCGCGAAAGTTTGAGCAGCGGCGCACGATTCATGTCGCCGAGTTCCCGCAGCAGTATCCCGGCGCACGCATCCGGATCTCCTCGCGGCAGCCTCCCAAGCCACTGGGCCAGCCGCTCCGGCGTGAAACGGGAGAATGTTCCGCTCTCGGAGCGGATCGCAGGGACGTTGAGCGGTGTCAAGGTCGTCATTACTCAGACCATCGCGCCTATATGCCGACACGTCAATACACGCCTGCCGAGAATCCGTGTCACCCCGTTACGAAGTCAGGGATGCGGGGAGCATTTCCGGCGCATGGCAGTTGCTTTGCTGCACCGGTCCGAGTTATTTTGAGCGCTCGGAACGGTTGCGAGAGCAAAAACTTACTGTTACGTAAGTTTTTGCTTCCGGGCGCTCGCGCTGGTTGCAAGCGCCCTTGCAGTCGTTGCATTCAAGCTTCCGGAACACGCCAGGCGATATGGGACGTTCCCAGAACAACGCGCTCAACGCATGCCGCAGCCCTTTCTTGCGCGACAGCCCGCCCGTTGTCCTCTGCAGCGTTCCCGAGCCGCCCCACGCCTGCTCCCCAACCCTCGACAGCCGCCTCCCAAGTCGCCGCCGTGGCGAAGGTGATACGACATGAAGCGCTCCTTTGAACAGCAGCAACGCAACTCCTATCTGGCGGGGGGTAACGCCGCCTTCATCGAGGATCTCTACGACCTGTACCTGAAGGATGCCACTCTGGTACCTGCCGAATGGCGGGCCTATTTCCAGGGTCTGGAAGCGGCCGAGCCGCGACAGACCCGGGAAGTGTCGCACACGCAGGTCCGCGAGGAGTTCATCCGGCTGGCGCGGCGCAACGGTGGCGCTGCCCCGGCAGTCAGCGGTTCTGGCGGCCTCGCGCCGGATGCCGCCGAAAAGCAGGCCGCCGTCCTGCGGCTGATCAACGCCTGGCGCGTGCGCGG
>SLMR01000047.1 GCA_007133445.1 Aquisalimonas sp.
CAATCAGGCCTTCGCGGACCTCCTTGGGCAGGGGCAGCTGCGGGAGCTGCTGGCCGGGCAGGGCGAGGGCCAGTCCGCCGAGGCGCTGCAAGCGTCGGTGCTTGCCCTTGGAGCGACGGCTCACCGCAGTCTGCGCACATGTTGTGGCGCCAGCCTCCATGTTCTGGGCGCAAACAGCGAGTCCATAGCCCATTTCGATGCGCGCCTGCGGCAGGCGAGCGAAGCCAATCCACGCCGTCGCGGACAGGTCACCGAGGTGATGAACACCCGCCTGGGAGCCCAGGGTTTCGATGTCAACGCGTCGGGGCTCGCCTATCGGCGCATTCTTCCCGTGTGGCACGAGCAGCAGCCGGTCGGCGCCGTGGAGGCAGTCCTTCAGCCCGGCGATCTGGTCACGCTGCTGCGACGGATTGGCGGCGGGGCGCTGCTTTACCATGTCCTCCTGCATCGGGACGTGCTGCCCGAGGGGGTCGGTACCGAGAGCGGTGCGCAGGTGTTCCGCGACACGGAACTGCACGCCAGCCTCGTGGAGCCGGTCCAGACCAGTGGTACCGGATCCCGCCTGCCGCACTGGCTGCAACGCTCATCGTCGCTTCAGCGGGCGATTGCCGACCGTATCGACAGTGGTGGCCCGGCCAGCGCGCTGGTCCGGGACCCGTACGGCCGTGACGTGGTCGTGACCATGGTGCCGGTGCGGGATATGGCCGGGCGGGCCATCGGCTACGCGGCCTCCGAGAGTGACGCGGCGCCCGTCGTCGCCTGGCGGCAGCAACTGCTGATCTACGCCGTCCTGGGGTTCCTGCTGGTCGGCGCCCTTGGGACGCTGGCACTCCTGGCGGCGCGCTCGAGGCGTGGGGTGCGCGCCCTGCGGGAACAGATGGATGCCATCACGGAGAGCATGGGGGAGGGCGTTTACGTGCTCGACGGTCACGGGCGCGTTGGCTACGTCAACCACGCTGCCAGCCAGATGCTTGGGTATCGGCCGGACGAGATCACCGGCGCCAAGGCGACGGCGCTGTTCTACGACTCCGCCGGTGCCCAGGGCAGGCCGACCCGGATCCCGGGCTGGGAAGTGCTGCGTACCGGGGGAACGTACCGAAGTGATCGCCACGAACTGCGGCGGCGGGATGGCACCAGCCTGCCCGTTTCACTGACCGTGGCGCCGCTGCGTGGTGTCCAGAGAGGGCTGGTGGCCGTTTTCCACGATATCGCCGATCGTGCCCGGGAGCTTTCCAGTCTCAAGGAGCAGGCGGCGCGTGATGCACTGACCGGACTTGGCAATCGCCGCATGCTCGATGCCAGCCTGCAGCGCGAGAGTGCCCGGGCCCGTCGCACCGGGAATGCCCTGTCGCTGCTGATGCTCGACGTGGACGAGTTCAAGCTCTACAACGACACCTTCGGCCATCCGGCCGGGGACCGGGCCTTGCGGCGCATCGGCGCCATTCTGGAGGCGAGCGTGAACCGGCCTTCGGACCTGATCTGTCGCTACGGCGGTGAGGAGTTCGCCGTAATCCTTCCTGTGACCGATGCGAGGGCGGCGGCGGTAGTTGCGGAGCGGATCCGCAGGGCAGTGGAAGCCGAGCAGATTCCCCATACCGATGGTGCCCAGCGCAGTGTGGTGACGGTGAGCATCGGCTGTGCGACGGCCACCGGCGTGGGTGTGGAACCGGCGCTGCTGATCGCCCGGGCCGACGCTGGCGTTTACCGGGCCAAGAGTCGGGGCCGCAATCGCGTCGAGGGCGTGGCCGAACCGGGCATCTCGCTTTAATACCGTATCCGTCGCCGTTATACTGCGCGCTTTCCGCGCCGCTCCCGGCTTCCGCCGGCGAGCGCCTCAATACACGTGGCCTCTCGTATGGGTCACCACTGTCGGGAGTCATCCCCATGCCCGTGATCACCCTTCCGGACGGCAGCCAGCGCGAGTACGCCGAACCGGTGCCCATTTCCAGGGTTGCCGCGGATATCGGCAGCGGCCTGGCCAAGGCCACCCTGGCCGGCCGTGTCAACGGCGAACTGCGAGATGCCTGCGACCTCATCGACGCCGATGCGGACCTGCAGATCATCACGCCGAAGGACGACGAAGGCCTGGAAATCATCCGCCACTCCTGCGCTCACATGCTGGGGCAGGCGGTGAAACAGCTCTATCCCGAGGCGCAGATGGCCATCGGCCCGGTGGTGGACGATGGCTTCTACTATGACATCCGCCACGACGCCGGCTTCACGCCTGACGATCTGGAACGGATCGAGCAGCGCATGGCGGAGCTGATCGACCAGGAATACGACGTCATCAAGGAAGTCACACCGCGGGAGGAAGTGCTGCGGATCTTTCGTGAGCGTGGTGAGGACTACAAAGTCCGTCTGGTGGAGGACATGCCCGACGTCAGTCACATGGCTCTGTACTATCACCAGGAGTACGTGGACATGTGCCTGGGGCCCCATGTGCCCAACACGCGCTTCTGCAAGGCCTTCAAGCTCACCAAGCTGGCCGGCGCCTACTGGCGTGGTGATGCCAGCAACGAGATGCTTCAGCGTGTCTACGGCACCGCCTGGGGCGATCGCAAGCAGCTCAAGGCGTACATGAA
>SLMR01000243.1 GCA_007133445.1 Aquisalimonas sp.
CGCCGGTGGCGGTGAGCACGGCGTCGATGAACACCGGATCGTCGGCCTGCCCGCGCAGGTTGATGATCTCCCGGGGCTGCACCGGCACAATCTCCACGCCGGCGATGCGGGGCAGATGGTCCCGCTCCAGCGGCATGCGGGCGATTGCGGCGTTGCTCATCACATCACTCCTGCGGTGGTTGGTAGAAGGCCGGCGCGGTGACGGTCACCGGGATGGCGCCGGCGTCCAGATCCCAGGCGATCAGCCGCTCGCCATGACGCGCCCTCCCGCCGTTGACCATGGCCAGGGCGAAGCTTCGGCCGATGCGGGCACCGAAGTAGCTGGAGGTCACCCAGCCCTCCATGGGCACCGGCGAGGCCTGGTCCGGGTCGTGGACCAGTTGCGCGCCTTCCGGCACCACCGCATCCGGGTCGTCGGGCATCAGCCCGACGAACTGCGGGCGGTCCGGGCGCTGGAATTCCGGGCGCGCCAGGGAACGCTTGCCCAGAAAATCCTTGCGCCCGCTGATCAGGCCTTCCATGCCGAGATCCAGCGGGCTCACCGAGCCGTCGGTATCCTGGCCGACGATGATGAAACCCATCTCGGCGCGCAGGACGTGCATGGTTTCGGTGCCGTACGGCGTGGCGCCATAGCGCTCGCCGTGATGGAACACCTGCTCCCAGAGATGCAGCCCGTAGTCCGCCGGCACGCTCACCTCGAAGGTGCGCTCACCGCTGAAGCTGGTGCGCTGCACCCGCGCCGGGACGCCGGCGACCTCGCCCTCGCGCACGGACATGAACGGGAAAGCCGCCGGGTCCAGATCAATGTCCGTGCCCAGATCGGCCAGCAGATCCCGGCTGTAGGGCCCGGCGATGGAGACCGTCGCCCACTGGTCGGTCACCGAGGTGAGATAGACGTCCAACTCGGGCCACTCGGTCTGCAGCCACTGCTCCATCCACGCCAGAACCCGGGCGGCACCACCGGTCGTGGGGTAGAGCAGGTAGTGCTGTTCGCCGAGCCGCGCGGTGACACCGTCGTCCAGGACCACGCCGTTCTCGTCCAGCATCAACCCGTAGCGGCAGCGGCCCACGGCCAGTTTCTGCCAGTTGTTGGTGTAGATGCGCTCGAGCAGGGCGACCGCGTCCGGGCCCTGGATGTCGATCTTGCCGAGGGTGGAGTAGTCCAGCACGCCGATGCCGCGCTGGGTGGCCAGGCATTCGCGCCGCACGGCGTCGTCCATGCTCTCCCCGGGGAGCGGGTAGTACCAGGCGCGCTTCCACTGACCCACGTCCTCGAACAGCGCGCCGCGGGCCACGTGCCAGTCGTGCATGGGCGTGGTGCGGACCGGCTGGAACAGGTGGCGGATTTCCTCACCGACGAGCGCCCCGTAGGTCACCGGCGTCCAGGCCGGCCGGAAGGTGGTGGTGCCCACGGTCTCCACGTCCTCGCCCAGCAGTTCCGCCACGATCCCGGCGCCAACGATGTTGCCGAGCCGCCCCTGGTCGGTACCGAAACCGAGGATGCTGTAGCGCTTGACCAGTTCGATGGACCGATACCCTTCCTGCACCGCCAGGGCCAGGTCCGTGGTCTTGACGTCGTTCTGCAGGTCGACGAAGGCGTGGCCCTTGCCGCTGGCGGGCTTCGGGGCGCGCCAGAGTACCCGCAGTCCGGTGGGCTCGGGATCCGCATCGCTGGCTGCGGGACTCTCCGCCGCAGCCACCTGGCGACCCAGGCGCTGGACGGCGCCGCGGGCTGCCTGCGTGGCACCGGCGAGCACGGCCTCAAGGCCGAACACGCCGTTGCAGGCGCCGACGGCGTGGACACTGTCCGGCCCCGGCGCAGGCACCAGCGAGGCAAGTTCGTGGTCGTAACGCAGCGGCGCACGGATGTGGGAATACAGATGCACTGCGGGGTTCCAGCCGCCGGAGACAGCGATGAGGTCGCAGTCGACCTTCTGCTGCAGGTGCCGCGCCAGATCGCCTACGGTCGCGCCGGTAACGTGCTTGCGGCCGTGGGCGCTGAACACGGCACTGGCAAGGCGCACATCGGCGCCCTGCTCCACGGCGGCCGCCGCGGCCGGGGTGAGTTCCTCACGCGCGTCGGCCACCACCACCGAGGCGCCGGCTGCGAGCAGCGCCGCCACGCAGGCGTAGGCGGAATCGTTGTTGGTGAACACCACCGCACGCTGTCCCGGCAGCACCCCGTAGCGGCGGATGTAGGTGGTCACCGCCGAGGCGGTCATGACCCCGGGGCGGTCGTTGTCGGCGAATACGATGGGCCGCTCGGTGGCCCCGGTGGCGAGCAGCACCTGCTGCACCCGCAGCCGCCAGTAGCGCTCCCGCGGGCCGGTGCGCTGACCCGGAGGCAGGTGATCGGTCAGGCGCTGGTTGAGACCGAGAAAGCCATGATCGTAATGGCCGAACACCGCCGTGCGCGGCAGCACGGTGACGTTGGGCAACGCTTCCAGCTCCGCCACCACTGCCTCCACCCACGCCAGCGCCGGGCCGCCGTCCACGGTGGCATCACCGGCCAGCAGACTGCCGCCAAAGCGCGCCTGCTCATCGGCCAGAACAACCCGCGCGCCGCTGCGGCC
>SLMR01000336.1 GCA_007133445.1 Aquisalimonas sp.
CATCAGCCGGGATTACTACCAGGCCCGCAACCCGCTGGGCAGCCGGTTGTGGATCTTCCAGGAACGCCGTGAGCGGCTGTGGTTCCTGCACGGCATCTTCGGCTAACCTCGGACGCGGTTCACTACCTTACCCAGGGAACTGCTACTGTCCCGGACGGCACTCGACAACGAAAGGAACGCACCGTGGCACACCCTATTGAGACACCTGCGAAGCACCCCGAAAGCACACCCAACAAGACCTGGGTCATCACCATCTATGTCCTCTATCTGGTGGGTTACTTCACCGCCATCACGGCGCTGGTCGGCCTGGTCATGGCCTACGTGAAGCGCCCGGAGGCCAGCGCCATCGAGCAGACCCACCTGCAGTTCCAGATCCGCACGTTCTGGATCGGCCTGCTGATGATTGTCGTGGGCTCCATTCTCACCGCAATCTTCATCGGCGCCGTGATTCTGCTGTTCTGGTTCGTCTGGACGCTGGTCCGCTGCATCAAGGGGCTGATGCGTATCAACGAGGACCGCGGCATCGACAACCCCACCAGTTGGCTGTTCGGCTGACAAACGTGCCGATTTGACACACCAATGCCCCCAACCTAGGTTCAAAGGATAAGGAAGCCAACCCAGGAGGGCTCAGCCATGCGACGTCTACTTCCTGTCCTGTTCACCGCTCTCGCCCTGTTCGCCTTTTCCGCGACCAGTCATGCCGACCGGCTCACCATCGCCATCCCGTCCGGCTTCGTGCCGTTCATGTTCGAGGAGGACGGCGAGTGGACCGGCTTCGAGATCGAGCTCTGGGAGGCCATTGCCGAGGAGAACGACTGGGAGTACGAGTACGACACCATGAACTTCTCCGGCATCATCTCCGCCCTGCAGACCGGCCGTGTGGACGGTGCCATCGCCGCGATCACCATCACCTCGGAGCGCGAGGAGACCATGGACTTCTCCCACGCGTACTACGACAGCGGGCTGATGGTGATGGTCCGCGCCGACGAGGAGGACGTCCAGAGCATTGACGACCTGGCCGGCAAGAAACTCGCGGTCACCACCGGTACCACCAGCGACGACTACGCCGAGGAGCACCTCCCGGATACCGAGATCACCCGCTTCTCCCGCGCAGAACAGGCCTACATGGAGCTGCGGGCCGGTCGCGTGGATGCCGCACTCCACGACACACCCAACGTGCTCTACTACATCGACACCGCCGGCGACGGCGAGGTCAAGGCCGTAGGCGAGAACCTGGAGGCCCAGTCCTACGCCATGGCTTTCCCCCGCGACAGCGAACTGCGCAACGCCTTCAACATCTCGCTGCTTGCAATGATCGAGGACGGGCGCTACGCCGAGATCTACGAGCGCTGGTTCGGCGAAGCGCCTGATCCGCGCTGACGCGCTGACTGCATCACCCGCCGCCGCATGCAGCCGCGGCGGCGGGCCCACCCCACCTCTGAGTCGCCACGGAGGACGATCCGATGGATTTCCGCTGGGATGTGGTCTGGAACGCCATGCCACAGATGGTGGCCGGTGCCCAGCTCACCGCACAGATCACGTTGCTGGGTATCGGCGGCGGCATGGTCATTGGCGTGCTGTGCGGCCTGATCCTGGCCTTCCGGCTGCCGGTGATCAACTGGCTGGTGTTCGTCTACGTGTCCGTCATCCGGGGCACGCCCATCGTCGTCCAGGCGATGTTCATCTACTTCGCACTGCCCCTGGCACTGGACATCACCCTGTCCGGATTCGCCGCGGCATCCATTTGCCTGGCGCTGAATGCCGGCGCCTACATCACCGAAATCGTGCGCGGTGCTGTGCTCTCCATCGACAAGGGTCTCACCGATGCCGGACTGGCCCTGGGCATGTCCTACCCGCAGGTGCTGATGACCGTGGTCGGGCCGCTCGCCTTCCGGCGCACGATTCCGCCGCTGGGCAACCAGTTCATCATCAGTCTCAAGGACTCGGCGCTGTTCCTGGTCATCGGCGTAGCGGAACTCGCACAGCGCGGCGAGCAACTGACCGCGCAGACCGGGCGGGCGCTGGAGATCTGGACGGCCGTCGCGGTGTTCTACCTGATCATGACGTTCACGCTCGCCATGATCATGCGCCTGCTTGAACGGAGGATGACCATTCTGTGAGCCTGATCATCTGCGACAAGCTGACCAAGCACTTCGACCGGACCCCCGTGCTGGAAGACATCGACCTCGCTGTCGAGGCCGGCGAGGTGGTCGTGATCGTCGGCCCCTCGGGCTCCGGAAAATCCACCCTCCTGCGCTGCATCAACGCCCTGGAGCCACTCACGGGCGGCACCCTGGAAATCGACGGCAAGCGCCTGGGCGCCCGCGGCACCAGTGCCCGGGCTATCCGCCGGGAGACCGGGATGGTGTTTCAGCAGTTCAACCTGTTTCCGCACATGACCGCCCGCGAGAACGTGATGATCGGCCCCCGCAAGGTGCGCGGTCAGTCACGGAGCGAGGCCCGGGCCACGGCGGACCGCCTGCTGGAGCGCGTCGGCCTGCTCGAGTGGGCGGATCAGCACCCGAAGCAGCTCTCCGGCGGCCAGCAGCAGCGGGTCGCCATCGCCCGGGCG
>SLMR01000084.1 GCA_007133445.1 Aquisalimonas sp.
AAGGCCAGCACCACCGCGCCGGCGATGTATTCGGGACTCCCGGGGCTGGCGATGGGCGCCAGTGCCGAGGCCGTCATCAGCGACGCCACGGCCACGGGCCCGACCGACATCACCATTGAAGAGCCGAACAGCGCGTAGGCCGCCATCGGGGCCAGGCTGGCGTAGAGCCCGAGCTGCGGCGGCAGCCCGGCCAGGGCGGCATAGGCAAGCCCCTGGGGGACCAGGAGCATGGTGACCACCAGGGCGGCGATCAGGTCCCCGGGCAGCTGCGCCCGGCCGTAACCGCGCAGCCAACCCGGGATCAGCGGTCTCATGCGGTCCGATTCCGCTCGATGAGTTCGAAGAGACCCATACCGGCGAGCATGGCGGCAACGAATACCACGGCCTTGAGCTCACCGGCACCCAGGGCGACCAGGGCCGGGCCCGGGCAGAAGCCGGCCATGCCCCAGCCCACGCCGAAACCGAGGGCACCCAGCAACAGCCGACCGTCGATGTCGTCGCGGCCTGGCAGCCGCAAGGGATCCCCCAGAAACGTCCGTTCCCGCTGGGCCGCCATACGGAATGCCACAAAGGCCGTGGCGATGGCGCCCACCATCACGAATGCCAGGGAGGGATCCCACTGGCCCGCGAGATCCAGGAAGCCGAGCACCTTGTCCGGATTGGCCATGCCGGAGACCAGCAGCCCCATGCCGAACACCAGACCGACCACCAGCGCGGAGAGCAGTGACAGCAGCATGGTTTACCCTCCAATCACGTGGCGCAGCACGAACACCGTGGCGAACCCGGTGGCCATGAACGCGATGGTGGCAAGAAGCGAGCGCGGCGACAGGCGGGAGATGCCGCAGACGCCGTGGCCGCTGGTGCAGCCGGCGCCATAGCGGGTACTGATGCCGACCACCAGCCCGGCCGCCACCAGCATGGGGTAGCTGGCATCAATCTGGATGGTCGGCAGGGACGTCACGGACAGCCAGAGCAGGGGTGCCCCCACCATGCCTGCCACGAAGGCCAGACGCCAGGCGATGTCGCTGCGGCGCGGCGTGAGCAGCCCGCCCACGATGCCGCTGATCCCGGCAATCCGGCCGTTGATGAGAATGAACATTGCTGCCGCCAACCCGATGAGAACGCCCCCGGCCAGAGCGGACCAGGGCGTGAACGCGGCCCAGTCAACCGTCATGTCAACCTCCATTGATGGGTGGCTCCGGGGCGGGAGCCAGTGCTTACATTATGTTCCTATTATATAGTTCTTTTAGTTCTATGCATATATCGTTTTGGAATTATGAGCGCTGTGCCTCGCCTGCAACGGACCGGCGAAGCCATGCTGCGGCGTTCTCGTACACCGCAAGCATGGCCGGCACCAGAAACAGCACGATCAACGACGCCACCGCCAGGCCGAAAGCAATGGCAATGGCCATGGGGATCAGGAACTGGGCCTGGACCGACGTCTCGAACAGCAGCGGCAGCAGGCCGCCGATGGTGGTCAGGGTGGTCACCAGAACGGGCCGCAGGCGCAGGCGCGAGGCCTCGATCAGGGCATGCTCGACCGGCGCATCCGGCTGCTGGTCGCGGATCTCCCTGTAAAAGGTCACGAGAATGATGCTGTTGTTTACCACGATCCCTGACAGACCGAAGAGCCCGAACAGGGAGAGAATGGTGAGATCCAGACCGAACAGGTAGTGGCCGAAGAACGCGCCGACGACGCCGAAGGGAATCACCGCCATGACCAGCAAGGGCCAGCCGTAGGACGAGAACACGAACGCCAGGACCAGGTAGATCAGCGCCAGCGCCAGCGCCAGGCCGGCGCGCATGTCCGCAAGGGTCTCCTCCTGGTCCGCCGCCTGGCCCTCGAACGCCGTCTGGACGCCGTAGCGGTCACGCAGTTCCGGTAGCAGATTTGCCTCCAGGTCGGCCCGGATCCGGTTGGCGTTGGCCACCTGCGCGTCCACATCGGCCGTGGGGCGCACGGCCAGGCGGCCGTCGAAATGGCGCAGTGAGGCGAAGCTCCGACGGCTCTCCAGGTCGGCGACATTACCGAGGGGCACGCTGTTGCCATCCGGGGTCCGGATGCGGAAGTCCTCGAGACTGGCCAGGGCGTCCCGCTGCTCCCGGTCCAGCCGCACCCAGACCTCCATCTCGTCACGGCGTTCCTGGTAGATCTGCGCCAGCACGCCTCCGTAGGCATCACGCAGCTGGCCATGGAGATCGCTGGACGACAACCCCAGCGCCCGCCCCTGATCGTTGAGCCGGTGGACCCACTGCTCCGGCCCGTAGGGCAGGTCGTCGGTGATCCCGGATACACCGGTTCGCTGGCGCAGGTCCGCCTTGACGGCCATGGACGCCGCCTTGAGCTGGTCCGCCGGTGCGCCGGTGATGCGGACATCAATGTCCGCGCCCGGCGGCCCCTGCCCACGCTCCCGGATCACCAGGTTCTCGAGGCCCGGTGCCTGCGGGGCGTTTTCCTCCAGCGCGCGGATGAAGGCACGGTTGCGGACCTCGCGCTGATCCGGCGGCGTCAGCTCGATGAAGATCCCACCGTAGTTCTCCCCCCGGCGGGTATCGGCCGGGTCGAT
>SLMR01000064.1 GCA_007133445.1 Aquisalimonas sp.
GGCATCACCAGTGCCGGCGCGCCGTGTTCCGAAGAAGTCATGGAACCGTTCTACCAGCGCGGCATCCCCGTGGCCCAGGCCTATGGCCTGACGGAAGCCGGACCGTCGAACTTCATGTATAGCGGCATCGACCAGGACATCGAGACCATCCGGGCGAACAACCGCAGCATCGGCACGAGCATGTTCCACTGCGATTTCTGCATCCTCGATCAGGAAACGCGGGAGCCCGTGGCCCGCGGTGAGGTGGGTGTTCTGTGCATGCGCAGTCTGCACAATTTCGGCGGCTATCTCGGGCAGCCGGACCGCACGAAGAAGGCGCTGCTGGACGGCGGCTGGGTGGACAGTGGTGACCTGGCCGTGGAGGACGAGAACGGCAACGTGCGCATCATCGGGCGCGCGGACAACATGTTCATCAGCGGCGGCGAGAACGTCTCCCCGGAAGAGGTGGAGAACGTGGTGCTGGAACACCCGCGTGTGGCCCAGACGTGCGTGGTGGGCATGCCCGACCAGCGCTGGGGGCAGGTGCCCGTTGCCGCGGTGGTGACCGACGGCAACGTCGGAGACGGCTTCGCCGATGAGCTACGCGAGCACTGCCGGCAGTCGCTGGCCTCGTTCAAGGTGCCGGCTCGGGTCGTGGTGACAGATGCCATCCCGGTCACGGGCGCAGGCAAGATCGATCGCAACGCGCTCCGCCAGCAGCTGGAGGAATGAGTCGATGGTCACCACCTGCAGTGGCCGGGTCCTGGTGATCGCCGGCTCGGACTCCGGGGGCGGCGCGGGGATCCAGGCGGACATCAAGGCGATCACCGCCCTGGGTGGTTACGCCATGACTGCGGTTACGGCGCTGACGGCGCAGAACACGCTCGGAGTGCATGGGGTGCATGCCGTGCCGCCGGACTTTCTGCGCCAGCAGATCGACGTGGTCATGGATGATCTCCCGCCCCAGGCGCTGAAGACCGGCATGCTCCACGACGCCGCCACCATCGAGTGTGTCGCCGAGCTGGCGGAGGGGGCAGGGCGCGGGCTACCCCTGGTGGTGGACCCGGTCATGATCGCCCAGAGCGGTGCACGGCTGCTGGAAACCGAGGCCATGGACGCCCTGATCGGGCGCCTGCTGCCGCTCACCGGCCTGCTCACCCCCAATCTGCCGGAAGCCGAGGCGCTGCTTGGTCGTGAAATCCCTGACATGCATGCCATGGCAGAGGCTGCCCAGGCGTTGCGGGCGCTGGGGCCGCAGGCGGTGCTGCTGAAGGGAGGGCACCTGCCCGGTGAGGAGATCGTGGACGTACTCGTGGATGGCAGCCGCACCGAGAGCTACCACCACCGGCGGATCGACACACGCCACACCCATGGCACCGGATGCACGCTGGCGTCGGCCATTGCCACCGGGCTGGCACAGGGGTATCCGCTGGAGCGGGCCGTGGCGCGTGCCCGGGACTACCTGCTGGAAGCCATCCGCAGCGCGCCCGGCTTTGGCGGCGGGGGCGGCCCGGTGAACCACTGCCACACCGTGGCCGTGCCGAGGGACTGATCCCCTCAGGAGTCCGCGCTGGAGAGTGCGGAGCCGGCGCTGGCGGGATTCCCGTAGCGTCGGGCCACGTAGCGTTCGATCACGCCCTTGAAATCCTCGGCGATGGTCTCGCCCTTGAGCGTTACGGTCTTCTCGCCGTCCTCGTACACCGGCGCAACCGGGCGCTCCCCGGTACCGGGCAGGCTGATGCCGATGTTGGCGTGCTTGCTCTCGCCGGGGCCGTTGACCACGCAGCCCATGACCGCGAGCGTCATTTCCTCGACCCCGGGGTACTCACGGCGCCACTCCGGCATGCGCTCGCGCACGTAACTCTGCACGTCACCGGCGAGTTCCTGGAAAAAGGTGCTGGTGGTCCGGCCGCAGCCGGGGCACGCTGCCACGAGGGGCGTGAACGCACGGAGTCCCATCGTCTGGAGCAGTTCCTGGGCCACCTGCACCTCGGTGGTGCGGGACTCGCCGGGCTCCGGTGTCAGGGAAATGCGAATGGTATCGCCGATGCCCTGCTGTAAGAGCACGGCCAGCGCGGCCGAGGAGGCGACGATGCCCTTGGAGCCCATGCCCGCCTCGGTGAGCCCCAGGTGGAGCGGATACTCGCAGCGACGCGCCAGCTCGCCATAGACTTCGATCAGATCCTGCACGCCACTGAGTTTGCAGGAGATGATGATGCGGTCGTGCCCCAGACCCAGCTCCTCGGCGCGACGGGCGCTCTCCAGAGCGGAGACGATCAGCGCTTCCTTCATCACGTCCCGGCTGTCCCTTGGCGTAGCCAGAGCGGCGTTGTCGTCCATCATGCGCGCCAGGAGATCCTGATCCAGACTGCCCCAGTTCACGCCGATGCGCACGGGCTTGTCGTGACGGCAGGCGGTTTCGATCATCTGCGCGAACTGGGTATCGCGCTTGGCGCCGCGACCCACGTTGCCGGGATTGATGCGGTACTTGGCCAGGGCCTCGGCACATGCAGGATGCTGTTCCAGCAGCTTGTGGCCGTTGAAGTGAAAATCCCCCACCAGCGGCACATCGAGGCC
>SLMR01000263.1 GCA_007133445.1 Aquisalimonas sp.
CCCCGGCCGCTGCATACCGTCTGCCGGGGTGCCGTGACAGCCAATGTTCCGACAACGACGGGAGGCCACCGCGCACCCATGACGGTCACCATCAAAACCGCTGAGGAAATCGAGAAAATGCGGGCTGCCGGCAAGCTGGCAGCGGACGTGCTGAGCCTTCTGGAAGAACATGTGAAGCCGGGCGTGACCACCGAAGAGCTGGACCGGATCGCGCACGACTACATCGTCAACGAGCACCAGGCCGTGCCGGCCCCGCTGAATTACCGGGGGTTTCCCAAATCCATCTGCACGTCCGTCAATCACGTGGTCTGCCACGGCATTCCCGGCCCGAAGAAGCTCAAGAAAGGTGACATCCTCAACATTGACGTCACCGTCATCAAGGACGGCTACCACGGTGACACCAGCCGGATGTATCACGTGGGCGAGCCCACCATTCTCGGCCGCCGGCTCTGTGACGTGACCCATGCGGCCATGTGGGAAGGGATCCGCACCGTTCGCCCCGGAGCGCGGCTCGGCGACATTGGCGCCGCGATACAGGCATACGCCGAGAGCTACAATTACTCGGTGGTTCGCGAATACTGCGGGCATGGCATCGGCAGCGAGTTCCACGAAGAACCTCAGGTACTGCACTACGGGACCGCTGGCACCGGCATGGCCCTGGAGGCAGGCATGACCTTCACCATCGAGCCCATGATCAACGCCGGCCGCCGGGAAACCCGCCTGCTCAAGGACGACTGGACCGTGGTCACCCGCGACCGCAGCCTGTCCGCGCAGTGGGAGCACACGCTGCTGGTCACCAACGATGGCTACGAGGTCCTCACACTCCGTCACGATGAAGTCGTTCCGGGGTAAGCCGCCATGTCCACGGCCACTGCCTACCCCAGCGAAGCCGACGCGGTCCTGTTTGACGGCGACGAGCTCACACGGCGTCTCGCAGCCGGGGAGCCGGCCGTGCGCGTGTTCCGCGATACCCGGGAGCACGGTGACGCCATCCTGAAGGGCCGGTTCCGCGAAGGCACCCCCGCCCGTATCCTGGTCGGGCTTCGCGCCTGGCTGATCGACGAGCTGCTGCAGCGTGCCTGGGACCGGATCATGGACGGCGCCTGCGACAGCATTGCACTCGTCGCCGTGGGGGGCTACGGGCGCGGGGAACTGCACCCCGGCTCAGACATCGACCTCATGCTGCTGCTGGACGACGATGGTGTTAACGGCCGCAATGCATCCATCGAGGCGTTTCTCACTTTCCTGTGGGACATCGGTCTGGAGGTGGGACACAGCGTTCGCACCCTGGACGACTGCGTGACCGAGTCCGAGCGCGACATCACGGTGGCCACGAATCTGATGGAGTCGCGCCTGCTACGGGGGCCGGAGGCGCTGTACGAGGCCATGCGCAAGGCTACCGGGCCGCAGGAGGTCTGGCCCAGCCGCGCGTTCTTTGAAGCCAAGTGGAACGAGCAGCTCCAGCGCCACGCCAAGTACCACGACACGGCCTACAACCTGGAACCCAACATCAAGGAGAGCCCCGGCGGCCTGCGGGACATTCACATGGTGGGCTGGGTGGCCAAGCGCCACTTCGGCGCCGAGACCCTGCACGACCTGGTGGATCAGGGCTTCCTCACGGAACAGGAGCACGATGATCTCATCCGGGGGCAGAACCTGCTCTGGGACATCCGCTTTGCCCTGCACACGGTGACCGGCCGCCGCGAGGACCGCCTGCTGTTCGATCATCAGGCCACCCTGGCCCGCCAGTTCGGCTATACGGACCAGGACCACACCCTGGGCGTGGAGCAGTTCATGCAGCGGTATTTCCGCACGGTCATGGAGCTCTCGCGCCTCAACGAGATGCTGCTGCAGCTCTACCAGGAGGTGATCCTCTACGCCGAGGACCGGGAACCGCCGCAGCTCATCAACAAGCGCTTCCAGTGCCGCAAGGGGTTCATCGAGGTCACCCATCCGAACGTCTTCCGCCGCTACCCCTTCGCCCTGCTGGAAGTCTTCCTGCTGATGCAGCAGCGCCAGGACCTCAAGGGCGTGCGCGCATCCACGATCCGGCTGATCCGCGCGCACCGGCATTTGATCGACGACCGCTTCCGCAACGATCTGCGCTGCCGCAGCCTGTTCATGGAGATCCTGCGCCAGCCCCGGGGCATCACCCACGAACTGCGCCGCATGCACCGCTACGGCCTGCTGGGGCGCTACATTCCGGCGTTCGGGGCCATTACCGGGCGCATGCAGTACGACCTGTTCCACGTCTACACCGTGGACTCCCACACCATGTTCGTGGTCCGCAACCTGCGCCGTTTCGCGCTGCCGGAGAACGCCTCGGAACTGCCTTTCTGCCACACCATCATGCAGCGCCTGCCGAAGCCGGAACTGCTCTACCTGGCGGCCCTGTTCCACGACATCGCCAAAGGACGCGGCGGCGATCACTCGGAACTCGGCGCCGATGACGCCTACACCTTCTGTCAGCAGCACGGATTGAGCGAATACGACTCCCGCCTGGTGGCCTGGCTGGTGCGCCACCACCTGGCGCTGTCCATGACCGCCCAGC
>SLMR01000342.1 GCA_007133445.1 Aquisalimonas sp.
CGAGTTCATCGACGAACTCCCAGTCCAGCAGTGGCAGAACCGACGGGCTCAGGAGAATGCCGACGAAGATGTAGCCGGTGATTCGCGGCAAACGCAGGCGCACCGCAATCGCGCCACCCACGCCGCCCAGCACCATCATCAGCCCGATGGTGAGCAGAAATTCCATGGACATACCCGTTACGACGTGCCCGGGTGGATACTACCACCTCCGGGGCAGGGATCCCCGGGCAGTGTCACGGCGCCCCCGAGTCAGCCCCGTCGCCAGGTACTGCCGCCGGCACCATCCTCGATGACGATGCCGCGCGCCTGGAGGTCATCGCGGATACGGTCAGCCGTGGCAAAGTCCCTGTTCTTGCGGGCCGCCTGCCGCTGCTCCAGCAGATCGTCAATATCGGCGGCGGTCAGCCCCGGCACCACCTCCTCGCCGCCGCCCTTGAGGTAGGCGTCCGGGTCCGTCTGCAGCAGCCCGACAACGCCCCCCAGCTCCCGCAACAGGCCCGCCAGGCGAGCGGCCTCGACGGCGTCCCGGTCCCGCGCCCGGTTCACTTCCCGCGCCAGGTCGAACAGCACGGCCAGCGCCTCGGGGGTGTTGAAGTCGTCATCCATGGCGGCCCGGAAGCGCTCCCGGTAGGCCTGGCCGGTGTCGCCCGGCTCGGCCGGCTCCAGGCCGCGCAACGCCAGATACAGCCGTTCAGCGGCGCCGCGGGCATGCTCCAGGGCGTCGGCCGTGTAGTTCAGCGGACTGCGGTAGTGGCTGGAGAGCAGGAAGTGGCGCACCTCTTCCGGCCGGTACTGCTCCAGGATGTCGCGCACGGTGAAGAAGTTGCCCAGGGACTTGGCCATTTTCTCGTCATCCACGCGCACGTGGCCGTTGTGCATCCAGTAGTTCACGTACGGATGCCCCGTGGCCCCTTCGCTCTGGGCGATCTCGTTCTCGTGGTGCGGGAACTGAAGATCCAGCCCGCCGCCGTGGATATCGAAATGCTCGCCCAGCAGCGAAGTGGACATGGCCGAGCACTCGATGTGCCATCCCGGACGACCATCACCCCAGGGGGAGGACCAGCTCGGCTCGCCCTCCTTGGCCCGCTTCCACAACACGAAATCCCCGGGGTGGCGCTTGGCCGTCTCCACCTCGACACGGGCACCGGCGATCAGATCCTCGGGCCGCTTGCCCGAGAGCTTCCCGTACTCCGGAAAGCCGCCCACGTGGTAGTACACGTCGCCGTTGTCGGCCTGGTAGGCCAATCCCTTGTCGATCAGCCGCTGGATCAGCGCCTGCATGGCTTCGATGGACTGCGTCGCCCGCGGCTCATGGTCCGGCGGCTCCACGCCCAGGGCGCGCTCATCCTCATGCATCGCCTCGATGAAGCGCTCGGTGAGGGCATCCGGCGCGATGCCGGTCTCCCGGGCGCGGTTGATGATCTTGTCGTCCACGTCGGTAATATTGCGCACGTAGGTGAGCCGGTAGCCGCTGTAGCGCAGGTACCGGGCCACCACGTCGAACACCACCAGGGCGCGGGCATGCCCGAGGTGGCAGTAGTCATAGACGGTCATGCCACAGACATACATCCGCACCTCACCCGGCGTGATGGGCCGGAAGGCCTCCTTGGTGCGGGTGAGACTGTTGTAGATGGTGAGCATGGTGCCGTCTTCCTCCGTGCCGCCCGCAGCGGCGTCTGCATCCACAGGCGCGCCATACTAGCGGAAACCCCGCATGCGCCCAACCACGGGGCGGTTTGAGGCGCCCGGTCGGCGCCGGTATGCTGCATCGTCTACCGACAGACCGCCGAGGACGCAGCAATGCAACCCACCGTGTTTATCGCCGATCTGCACCTGGATGAACGCCGTCCGCAGATCGTGCAGCTGTTCATGCAGTTCCTGCAGGAGACGGCCGGCCGCGTGGACGCCCTCTACATCCTGGGGGATCTCTTCGAGGCGTGGATCGGCGACGACGCCGCTTCCGCCGACCATCCAGTGCTCACCGCCCTCGCCCGCTTCTCCGCCACCGGCACCCCGCTGTACGTGATGCGCGGCAACCGCGACTTCCTGCTGGGTAACCAGTTCGCCGAGACCACCGGTGCCACGCTGCTGGACGACCCGACCACCATCACCCTGGGCGGCGAGCCGGTGCTGCTCAGCCACGGCGATCTCATGTGCACCGACGACCAGGAGTACCAGCAGTTCCGTGCCATGGTGAACGACCCGGAATGGCAACGCGGCTTCCTGGCGCGCTCCGTGGACGAACGCATCGCGCTGGCGAAACAGGCCCGGGACGAGAGCAGCGCCCGCAACAGCATGCTCGCGGACACCTCCGACAGCATCATGGACGTCAATGCCAACGCAGTCGCGGACATGATGCGCCAGCACGGCGTCCGCCGGCTGATTCACGGCCACACCCACCGCCCCGACACCCACGCCTTCGACCTGGACGGCCAGCCTGCCACCCGTATCGTGCTGGGCGACTGGTTCGAGCAGGGCAGCGCGCTGTGGTTCGAAGGCGGCGAGTACCGGCTGGAGAGCCTGCCCGTCTAATAGAAAA
>SLMR01000327.1 GCA_007133445.1 Aquisalimonas sp.
ATAGGTGCGCTCCAGCGCCGCCAGATACAGCCCCTCCTTGCTGGCGAAATAGTGGTAGATGGTGGGCTTGGTTATGTTGAGCGTATCCGCGACCTGATCCAGCGACGTGGCGTGAAAGCCGTTCTCGTTGAACGACCGCACCGCCGCCAGGAGAACGGCTTCCCGTTTGCGCAGTCGCTGGCTGTCCCGCTGCTCCATGGGTTCCCAAGGAGAGCCCGATGCTGCCTGCGGGCTCGGCTCGCCGGATTCGCCCACCCTTTTTCTCCCCCGCCTGTGCTGGTCCGGCGCGGCTACCCGTGGCAACCGCGCCGACCTGCCTTGGCTTTTTCTGATGGGTCGATTCTATACTCACGGGTAAGCTCACAGTCAACCCTGGAGGCCGCATGCAGGAAACCGGCGCCCCACCGATGTTGGAACTCGATCGTCACGAGGGTATCGCCAGCCTGCGGTTCAACCGCCCCGAACGGCTGAACGCGATGGACGTGGACATGGCAACCGCCTTTCGTAACGCCATGCAGGAGGTGGTCGGCGACCACACCGTCCGGGTGATCGTGGTCAGTGGCGCCGGCGAGGCCTTCCTCGCCGGCGGCGACCTCACCGCCATTCACCAGGCGGGTGATGATGCAGTCGCCGCCGTGGACGCCATCCTCCGCCCTGCCCATGAGGCCATGCAGCTGCTCATGGAGACCAACCAGATCACCATCGCTCAGGTACACGGCGCCGTGGCCGGTGCCGGCATGAGCGTGGCCATGGCGACGGACCTGGCCGTGGCGGCGGAGGGGACACGCTTCAACCTGGCCTACATCATCATCGGTGCCGTCCCGGACTGCTCCGGCTCATGGTCCCTGCCGCGGCTGGTGGGCATGCGCCGTGCCCTGGAAATCGCCCTGCTGTCCGAGACCATCGACGCCCGGGAGGCCCGCGAACTGGGCCTGGTGAACCGACTGGTTCCCGCGGACAGGCTGGCCGCTGAAACGCAGCAACTGGCGCAACGGCTCGCTGCCGGGGCGCCGGTCGCCCAGGGCCATGTCAAACGACTCCTGCGCACCAGCCTGGATAATGGGCTCGCCGCCCAACTGGAGGCCGAAGAGCAGGCCTTCAAGGCCTGCGCCACCACCCGGGATTTCCGCGATGGGGTCGCTGCATTCCTGCGCCGGGAAAAACCGACGTTCCGGGGCAACTAGTCTCCCGTCCCACACGTACTCCCGGGACAGGACACTACCCCGAACGCATGCGCTGTAACCCGTGGTAACGACTGTGTTCCCGTCGGTAACACGCCATGGGTACTGCGCGGGCATGGAGGCGACGGGACGTGCTATAGACGCCATAATGACCGGAGATCCTGAACAGCGATCCCGGCGGCAATGGCGGGGGCGACGAGAACAACAGGCGAGGAGAAACGATGCCGAAACGCATCCTGATCGTGGACGACGAGCCGAATATCGTCCTGTCCCTGGAGTTCCTCATGAAGAAAAACGGCTATGAAGTGGCCACGGCCACCGACGGGGATCAGGCCATCGCCGCCGTCGAGGAACACAAGCCCGACCTGGTGCTGCTGGACGTGATGATGCCGCGCAAGGACGGCTACCAGGTCTGCCAGTTGCTGCGGGACCGGGAGGAGTTCAACGACATGCGCATTGTCATGCTGACCGCCAAGGGCCGCGACGTGGAGCGGGACAAGGGGCTGTCTCTGGGCGCAGACGACTACGTGACCAAACCCTTCTCCACCCAGGACGTGGTGGACAAGGTCAGCGAACTGCTGGGCCAGCCGTGACCCATGGCCGGGAAAGGTGACCGCAATACCATCGCTTCGGGTTCACGCCGCACCGAGCGGCTCATCGCGCTGTTCGTCGCCGCCTTCCTGCTGTTCAACTACCCGCTTCTCGCACTGTTCGCCGGCGACCGGCTGATCTTCGGCATCCCGGTGCTGTACCTCTACCTGTTCGTGGCATGGGGCGTGGTTATCGCCCTGACTGGCTGGATCCTCCGCCGGCCGAGGAGCTGACCGCATGCCCGAGTGGCTGATCATCATCACGCCGTTCCTGTACCTGGGCCTGCTGTTCGCCATCGCCTACCTGGCGGACAAGCGCGCCGACACGGGCCGCTCGCTGGTCAACAACCCGTACGTCTACACGCTCTCCATCGCCGTCTACTGCACCGCCTGGACCTTCTACGGCAGCGTCGGCCGCGCCGCCGAGGACGGCATGAGCTTCCTCACCATCTACCTCGGCCCCACGCTCATGGCGATCCTGTGGTGGCTGGTGCTGCGCAAGATGATCCGCATCGCCAAGCAGCACCGCATCACCTCCATTGCCGACATGATCGCCTCGCGCTATGGCAAGAGCATGCTGCTCGGCGGGCTCGCCACCTTCATCGCCGTGGTGGGCATCACCCCCTACATCGCGCTGCAGCTCAAGGCGGTGTCGGCCAGCTTCGATGTGCTGCTGACCTTCCCGGACGGCGCCGACATGGCCGCGGGGGGCGGACTGATCGGCGACAAGGCCTTCTGGGTGGCCTCGCTACTGGCGGTGTTCAC
>SLMR01000164.1 GCA_007133445.1 Aquisalimonas sp.
TGGGCCGGGCGCTGGAAGAGCGCATGCAGGAGGCCCCGGAGTTCTTCCGCCATCTGCCGCTGATCCTGGACGTGGAAGCCGTGGCCGAGACGGATCTGCATCTGGATCTGCCCGGTCTCGTGGCGCTGCTGCGCGCCCGTGAGTTTCTCCCGGTGGGCATCCGCGGTGGCGACGAGCACTGGCAGGCGGCGGCCGAACAGGCAGGCATCGGCGTGTTCTCCGGCGGCAGCGAGGCTCCGCTGGCGCGGCGCCCCGAGCCTGCCGAGGCGCCAGAACCCGCGGTGGCTGAGGGTTCCCCGAGCACCGTCATGACCCAACAGATTCGCTCCGGACAACAGGTCTATGCACGCGGCGGCGATCTCATCATACTGTCGTCGGTCAGCCCCGGGGCCGAGGTTCTGGCCGACGGCAACGTCCACATTTACGGGGGGCTGCACGGCCGGGCT
Source organism: Aquisalimonas sp. (assembly GCA_007133445.1). The sequence goes on from SLMR01000164.1 coordinate 447, forward strand.
CTCGCCGGCGTCCGGGGGGACCGGAGCGCCAGGATCTTCTGTCAGAGCTTCAACGCGGAGCTGGTCACCGTGGCCGGGACCTACCGGGTGAACGAGCAGTTCGACAAGGCAATGCTGGGACGGCCGGTGCAGGTGCGACTGGACAACGATGACCTGCGCATCGAGCCGCTTCCGGGGACCAACGGCGGCCGCCAGGGCGGCTAGGGCAGCGCCGCAAGGCGGCTGGCGACGCATCAGGAGGTGGATAGTGGCACAGATTGTGGTGGTGACCTCGGGCAAGGGCGGGGTCGGCAAGACGACCACCAGCGCCGCCCTGGCGACGGGGCTGGCGAAAAAGGGCCACCGTACCGCGGTGGTTGATTTCGACGTGGGCCTGCGCAACCTGGATCTCATCATGGGTTGCGAGCGTCGGGTGGTGTACGACTTCGTCAACGTGATCAACGGCGACGCCACGCTGAACCAGGCGTTGATTCGCGACAAGCGCGTTGACAACCTCTACGTGCTGGCCGCCTCGCAGACGCGGGACAAGGACGCCCTCACCCAGGACGGTGTCGAGCGGGTGATGAACGAGCTCTCGGAGGGGTTCGACTACGTCATCTGTGACTCGCCTGCGGGCATCGAGCGCGGCGCGCTAATGGCCATGTATTTCGCCGACACCGCGATCGTGGTGACCAATCCGGAGGTCTCCTCGGTGCGCGACTCGGATCGGGTGCTGGGGATTCTCGCCAGCAAGAGCCGCCGCGCCGAGCAGGGTGATACCCCGGTCAAGGAGCACCTGCTGCTCACCCGGTATTCGCCGGATCGGGTGGACCGTGGCGAGATGCTCAGCCTGGAGGATGTGGGCGAAATCCTCGCCATCGACCTGCTGGGCGTGATCCCTGAATCCCAGGCCGTGCTGAACGCCTCCAACGCGGGCGTCCCCGTGATCCTGGAAGCGGACAGTGACGCCGGCCAGGCCTATGCCGACGCAGTGGACCGCTTCCTCGGCGAGGAACGGCCGCTGCGCTTCATCGACGTGCCCAAAAAGGGCTTCTTCGGCCGTCTGTTCGGGAGCTGATCATGAACCTGCTTGGCTATTTCCGCTCCCAGCGCAAGAAGAGCGCCAGCGTTGCCAAGGAACGCCTGCAGATCCTGGTCGCCCAGGAGCGTGCCCATCGCGGCGGACCGGACTACCTGCCGGCGCTCCAGGAGGAACTGCTGCAGGTGATCCGCAAGTACGTGGAAGTGGATCAGGACGCGGTGCAGATGCAACTGGACCGTGAGGGTGACTGCGAGATCCTGGAACTCAACATCACCCTGCCGGAGCACCATCAGCAGCGCTGACTGCTGGCGCACTCCGTGGTAGCAGCGGCTGCATCAGCTCAGATGCTACCGCTCTGGTTGCGCACGTCCACTTCCAGCGACAGCCGGTCCCCGGGCTGGAGATACGTGTTCGGGTCCAGGTCGTTCCAGCGCTTGATGTCCTGAACCGACACGTTGAACTGTCGGGCGATGGTATACAGGCTGTCGCCACCCCGGACCCGGTAGTTCACGGTCTGAATGACCGCCTCGCTCCGCGGCGGGCCACCGCCAGCGCTCTGGACACTGCCGCCATCACCCTCGACCCACAGGACCAGTTCCTGGCCGGGGCGTAGCGGATCCCCGGGGGCCATGCCGTTCCACTCCGCCACCTTTCTGACACTGGTGCCGTGCTGCCGGGCAATGTCCCAGAACGTGTCGCCGGCCTGGACGGTATGGGAGATTCGGTGCCCCTGGCGTTCCCGGTTCTGCTGACGCTGAAGCCGGTTGGCGGCGCTGTGCGAGTACTCGGAGGGGTCCGCGCTGGCCGTGGGGATCATCAGGTGTCGGCCGGCACGGATGATGTGGCCGTTCAGGTCGTTGGCCTCCTGAATCGCGCTGACTGTGGTGTTGTGCTGCCCGGCGATCGCCTCCAGGCTCTCGCCGGGTTGAATCTGGTGGCGCTGCCAGCGCATGCGCTCGTCATCGGCCAACTGGGCCAATTCGTCACGCAGGGCATCGGCCTTGTCCTTTGGCACCGCAACCCGGTGCGGGCCTTCCGGATCCGTCGCCCAGCGGTCGAA
>SLMR01000417.1 GCA_007133445.1 Aquisalimonas sp.
ATGAGGATGGCCACCGCGGCCCGTGCCACGAGAGTCACCCTACGCCCTGTCAGGCGTTACAGGCATTCCTCGATGGCGTCGAGGTCGGGGAGGCTGTCCATGGTGCGGCTCATGTTGAACGGCACGGACAGGTCCCGCCAGGTGGCGTAGTCCTTCAGGTAGCTGACCTGCGAGTGATACACCTTGGCGTGCAGCGGGTTCTCGCAGGCACCGCGGACGATGACCTCGTTGGTGGCCTGCTGCACTTCCTCCAGCTCTTCCGCCGGGATCTGGGTGATCTCGACGCCAGCCTCCTTGAACTTTCTGGTGCCCTCGGTGGAGCTGTGCTCGGACCAGGCGATGGACCAGGCCATGGTGGACTCGGCGGCGACCTTCAGCTTTTCCTGGGTCTCTTCGGAGAGCGCGTCCCAGGAGTCCTGGTTGATCATCACGCCGAAGACGCTCGCGGTCTGGTGCCAGCCGGGAGTGGCCCAGTAGTCGACGATTTCGGCGAAGCCGACATTGTAGTCAACGCCCGGGATCGAGAACTCAGCGGCGTCCACCACGCCGCGTTCAACGGCCTGGTAGATCTCATCCCCGGCGAGTGTCACCTGGGAGCCGCCCAGCTTCTCCAGCACCCGACCCTGGTCACGGCCTGCCAGACGCAGACGCATGCCATCGAGGTCGCTGATGGACTCGATCTTGGTGCCGCCCATGAAACCGGACTCGTTATTGGTCACCGCATAGGGCAGGTACACCATGCCGTATTCGCCGTAGATCTCCTGGTAGATGTCCCAGCCGCCCCACTTGAAGATCCAGTTCAGGTAATCCACGGCATTGAACATCATGGTGTGGGTCGCGAGCGGCGAGAACGCGGAGTCCGTGCCGGCCCAGTAGCCGGGCCAGTCGCCGGAGGCGTCGATGCTGCCGGTCTCGGTGGCATCGAAGACTTCGCCGGCGGACATCAACGTGCCCCCGGAGCGGAAATCGATCTCCAGTTCGTCCCCGGCAACGCGATGCACCGTGTCCACCCAGCGCTGGTCGATCTTGATCAGGTCGATGGAATCCGACCAGGTGGTCGTCATGGTCCACTCTGCCTTATCGGCATGGACCGTGGAGGTCATGGTGCCAAGAGCAAGGCCGGCGGCAATACCGCCGATGGCGAGTCGAGTCATGTGTCGCATGGTTCTCCTCCTGCGAGTTGTGTTGTCCGGCGCGGTTGCGCCGAAAACTCCGGCGTCGCTACACGCATGTCGCTATGCAGCGACTCACGGAAGCCCTTAGCAGGCACCGTGCCAGGCTTGTGCTAAACCCCGTAAGTGATTGATTGGTTGTTTTAAAACGTTCAGCAGGCGACGTGCGGTCGAGTTGATGTCTTTTGGTGTGTCCGGATTTCAGGACACTTTCGTAGCGATGTTATTGCTGAGGTGTCTGGTTTTCAGGTCATGTGTCCTGCTTTCCGGACATTCGGGCCAGTTTCTCGTAGAGCACAGAACGGGAAATCCCGAGCATCCGGGCCGCCTGGCTGCGGTTACCGCCGGTGGCCCGCAGGGCCCCTTCGATGGCCGCAAGTTCGGCTGCAGCCACCGTTTCCGCCAGCGGTCGAACCGGCGCTGCCGCCCGTTCGTCCAGGTTGGGTCGCGCTGTGCTCGCGGTCTGCAATGGCAGGACCGCCGCCATGTCCTCGGCAGACAGCGCCTGCTTGCCCTCGTTCAACGTCAGTGCCTGGGCCAGGGAGTTGCGTAGCTCCCGGATGTTTCCGGGCCAGTCGTACTGGTGAAGCACGGCAAGCCCCTCGCTGGTGAGTTCCGCGTGCAACTCACCACCCAGGGCGATCTCCTCCAGCAGCGTTTCGCATAACAGCCCCAGGTCCTGCAGCCGTTCGCGCAGCGGCGGAACACGGATCTCCAGCACATTCAGCCGGTAGTAAAGGTCGGAGCGGAAGCTGCCGTCACGGAGCATGGCATCCATGTCACGGCTCGTGGCGGCGATGATGCGCACGTCCACGGAGTGCACGGTGTTGGACCCCAGTGGCTCCACTTCCTGCTCTTCCAGCACGCGCAGCAGTTTCGCCTGCATTTCCAGCGGCATGTCGCCGATCTCGTCCAGGAACAAAGTGCCACCATGGGCGAGCTGGAACTTGCCTTCGCGCGCGCGCTCGCCAGCGCCGGTGTAGGCGCCCGGTGCAACGCCGAAGAATTCCGCCTCCAGCAGACTCTCGGGCACGGCCGCCAGATTCACGCCCACGAACGGACGGTTGGCGCGGCCAGAGGCGCTGTGGATGGCCTGGGCCAGAATTTCCTTGCCTGTCCCGGTCTCGCCGAGCAGCAGAACGGGGGTTTCGCGGCCCGCGGCGAGCCGTGCGCGCCGCTTGACCTCCAGGGCCGCCGGGCTGGCGCCGACGAAGTCCGACAGGCTGTAACGCGCCGAGCGACGGGCAAGGGCCCGGCGGGCGGCCGCCAGGTCTTCCTGGAGTCGGCGGTACTTGCCCATGAGGGGCGCCAGTGGCTGGAGATCGTCATACACCACGAACGCCAGCCCCCCGA
>SLMR01000304.1 GCA_007133445.1 Aquisalimonas sp.
GTGCTGCTGGGCGTTGGCATGCAGCCCGTGTACGAGCTGCTGATGGCTGCGGCCGAACAGATGCTGGACCCGCAGATCTACGTGGATGCCGTGCTGGGGGGTGACCAATGAGGCTGTTCATCTGGAACATCCTGCTGGGCTTCGTCTGGGTTGCCCTGACCGGCAACTTCACCGGCAGCGGCTTCATCGCCGGCTTCATCTTCGGCTACCTCGTACTCGTGATGGTGGGCCGGACCACCGGCACTATGGTGGGCTATACCCGCAAGATCCCGCAGGTGATCGGGTTCACGCTGTTCTACATCTGGGAGCTGATTCTCTCCAACCTGCGGGTTGCCTACGAGGTGCTGACGCCGACCCACTACATGCGGCCCGGCGTTATCGGACTGCCGCTGGACACGCGCAGCGAGGCAGCCATCACCATCCTGGCCAACCTGATCTCCATGACGCCGGGGACGCTCAGCATCGATGTGTCCAACGACCACCGGATGCTGTACATCCACGCCATGCACATTGATGATGAAGACGCGCTGCGGGCGGATCTCAAGGATCTGGAGCGCCGCGTCGTCGACCTGCTCAGTTGAGGTAAGATCCTGATGGAATGGGTAGCCGTCGCAACACTGCTGATCCTGGTACTGTCCCTGGTACTCACCGGGATCCGGCTCGTTCTGGGCCCGAGCCTGGCTGACCGGGTGGTAGCGCTGGAGCTGATCGCCCTGATCGCCGTGGCGATCATGATCGTCTACGCCATCCAGGTCGGCCGGCCGGCGTTCATGGACGTGGCGCTGGTCCTGGCGCTCACGGCCTTCATGGCTACCGTAGGCTTCGCCCGCTTCCTGGAGCGCGGAGGCAAGGCCGATGGGTAACGTACTGACCGCCATCATGCTCCTCACCGGCGCGAGCCTGATCCTGATCGGCGCCATCGGCGCAGTCCGCATGCCGGATCTGTTGCTGCGCATGCACGCCACCACCAAGGCGGGCGCGCTGGGCGCGGGGCTGATCGCCGTGGGGTCCGGCATCTTCTTTCCGGAAGCGGACGTCACGGTGCGCGCCGTGGCCATCCTGGCCTTCGTGGTGCTGACTGCGCCGGTGGCTGCCCACATGATCGGCCGCGCCGGCTACTTCACCGGTGCGCCCCTTTGGGATAAGACCCTCAAGGACGAGCTCCGGGACAACCTGGACCGTCACGGGCATTACCTCTACAGCGGTCAGCCGGAGGAGCAGCCCGCCGATAACGATCCGCAGGAGAAATGACCGTACCGAACACCGTCAGTGACGATGTGCGCCGCGCCCTGGCCGAGGACGTGGGCAGCGGCGATCTGACGGCTGCCCTGATTCCCGCCGAGCGGCGGGGCGAGGCCACGGTCATCAGCCGTGAATCCGCGGTCATCTGCGGCCGGCCCTGGTTCGACGAAACCTTCCGGCAACTGGACCCCGCCATCGGGATTCGCTGGCATGTTGACGACGGCGAGCGGGTCGGCACGGACACCGTGCTCTGCGACCTCACCGGTCCCGCGCGCAGCCTGGTCACCGGCGAGCGCACGGCGCTGAACTTCCTGCAGCTTCTCTCCGCGACGGCGACCAGCGCCGCGGGCTACGCGGCAGCACTTGCAGGCACCGACACCCGCATCCTCGACACCCGCAAGACTATCCCGGGGCTGCGTGCGGCGCAGAAGTACGCCGTGGCCTGCGGTGGCGGAACCAACCACCGTCACGGCCTCTTCGACGCCATTCTGATCAAGGAAAACCACATCATGGCCGCCGGCTCCATTGCCGCCGCCGTGGACACCAGCCGGCGGCTGCATGCCGGCGTCACCGTGGAAGTCGAGGTGGAGACCCTGGAGGAGCTGGACGAGGCCCTGGCCGCGGGAGCCGACATCATCCTGCTCGACAATTTCAGCCTCGCGGACCTGTGCACGGCCCGGCAACGGGCGGGCGCGCAAGCCAAGCTGGAGGCCTCCGGCAACATCGAGGAACAGGGCCTGGACGCCATCGCAGCCACCGGCGTGGACTACATCTCCGTGGGCGCCATGACCAAGCACGTGCGGGCGATTGACCTCTCCATGCGCTTCCGGAAGGCGTGAGCGAACGCAGTCAGGCCGATGCGCTGGCCTCGGCGCCGATAGCGGCATGCACCAGCCGGCGTGCCTCCGGCAACTGATCTTCCCCTTCCTGAAGCCCGATTCGCAGCGCCTCCCAGTTCAGACCGAGACGCTTCATGGCGGCCTGGCAGAGTAACGGGATGGTGTCATCACCGGGATCACCGAACTCCAGCCCGCGCGCCAGTATATCCGCCAGGTGCACGATCAGGGTCGCACCGTGCTGCACCCCGGCGCCGTCAGGCTGATGGTGGCAGCAAATGACTTCGGTCACGTCCTCCGGCAGCGCCCAGTGGCGGGCCACGCTGCCGCCCAGGCGACAGTGATCGAAGCCGAGCACGGCCAGTTCAGCATCCCGAATCCAGGTATCGTGGCGCCGCTGATAGCGCAACACCCCCTGAAACTCCTTCGGAAAA
>SLMR01000372.1 GCA_007133445.1 Aquisalimonas sp.
ACCATGCACCTGAACCCGGCGGTGGACGACCTGTTCGCATTCACCTACGAGGATTTCAGGCTGGAGGGCTACGACCCGGAGCCGCACATCAAGGCGCCCGTGGCGGTGTGAGCAATGGCGCAAGCGGCGGATCGAAGGGGTTAAGGCCAGATCCCGAGCACAGGTTTCGAGCAGGTGATCCGGTCACGGACCGTCTGCGGCCAGGACGGCCGCAGTCGAGCCTACAGGGATGTATTCACGGCGTGTCCGTGACCGGATTACCCGCTCGAAACCCCTGGACGCCCCCGAATGGCCCCTTGGAGCACGGCTGCGGGCGCGGCCCCGCCTGGTCACCATCAATCGATGGCTGGGGACGGCACTACTTCCGGCAGGCATTCATGACCGGCGCACCCGATCACCACCGCACCCTTGATTGACGTTGACCCCGGATACACAACTCAGCGGATGCAACCCATGATCTCACTCATCGCCGCCCTAACCCCCGACCACGTCATCGGCCGCGACAACGACCTGCCGTGGCGCATCCCCGACGACCTGCGCCACTTCAAGCAGACCACCCGCGGCAAGCCCATCATCATGGGCCGCAGGAACTACCTCTCCATCGGCCGCCCCCTGCCCGAGCGACAGAACATCGTCATGACCCGCCAGGCAGATTTCCAGGCGCCGGGCTGCGAGGTGGTCCGGAGTGCTGATGAGGCCCTGGCGGCCGCCGGCGACGCCGAGGAAATCATGATCATCGGCGGCGCCGAGATCTACCGGCTCTTCCTCCCCCGGGCCGGTCGCCTCTACCTCACCTGGGTACACACCGACATTGACGGCGACACGTTCTTCCCCGACATTGACGCCGAGCAATGGACCAGCGTCCGGGACGACCATCAGCCGCCGGGGGACGGGACGCCGCACCATTTGCACTTTCAAACGTTGGAACGCTGTTACTGAACCATTGCAACCCGTGGCGAACACGGGGATCATGAACTGATACAATAACTATACAGGCTGACCGCGGGCGCACCGGAGCACAAGGAGTGACAAATTTGAGCAAGGGCCTCTACCCGATACGCACCATTTCCGCCATGACCGGCGTGAACCCGGTAACGCTGCGCGCCTGGGAACGACGCTACGGACTCATTTGTCCCCAGCGCACGCCGAAGGGGCACCGCCTCTACACCGAGCGCGACATCGACCGCATCAAGCAGATCCTTGTGCTGATGGAGCGGGGCATCCCCATCAGCCAGGCGAAACAGGTCCTGGACGAGAGCGAAGGCGGCATCCAGGCCGACGTGACCGCCACCGCGGAGCCGGACCAGGGGATCTGGGGCGGCCTGCTGGAGCGGATGAACACCGGCATCAGCGTCTACGACGAACAGGCCCTGGACGACGTTTACGAAGAAGCGCTCTCCCTGTTCCCTGCCAGCCAGGTGCAACACCATCTGCTGGAGCCCCTGTACCGGCGCCACGGCCACCACCCCGGCAACGCCACCTCGGCCTTCACGCTGGGCTGGCTCCGTACTGCGCTGGGCGTGCGCTACCGCCACCGCAGCCGACGCGCCTCTGGGCCACGGCTGCTGCTTGCCACCGCTACGGGTTCGGCCAGCGACATCCCGCTGCTTCTGCTGGCGCTGGAAGCCGTCGATCAGGGCTACCGGCCGGTACTCATTCACGGCGCCAGCGACAGCGCCCTGTGGAGCGCCGTACACGACAGCGGTGTCGACGCGCTGCTGTTATGGGTTGGTGACGGCGCGGCGGACACGCGCGCACCGGATGATCTGTCGATCCCGGCGTTCCTGGCCAGCGATGGCGATGCCTCGGACGACGCCATACTCTCCGGTACCAGCCGCGAGATCATCGGCACCATGCACGCCGACATGGCAGCACCCGGTTACGCCACTGCATGACGCTGACCCTCGTCTGGTTTCGACGCGATCTGCGTCTGGGCGACAACCCGGCCCTGCGCGCCGCGGCGGCCACCGGGCCGGTGCTTCCGGTCTACCTTCACGCACCCGACGAGGACGCCCCCTGGAGTCCCGGCGCCGCCAGCCGATGGTGGCTGCACTACAGCCTGGAGGCGCTGCGTGCGGCTCTGGCCGAGAGGGGGCTGCCGCTGGTCATCCGCAGGACCGACGATAGCCTGGCAACCCTGCGCGAACTCGCTGTCAGCACCGGCGCCCAGGCGGTTGCATGGAATCGGCTCTACGAACCGGCGAGCATTGCTCGCGACCGGCGCATCAAGCAGGCGCTGCGCGAGGATGGTCTGGAGGTCTCCAGCTACAACGGCGCCCTGCTGTTCGAACCCTGGGAAATCCGCAAGCAGGACGGCGGCCATTACAAGGCCTTCACCCCCTTCTGGCGCGCCCTGCGCAAGGCCGGCGATTCATCCGCTCCATTGCCCGTTCCGGCCATGACGGCACCGACGGCCCCGCCTGACGGGGAGTCCGTCCACGCGCTGGAGCTGCTGCCACGCATCCCCTGGGACCAGGGGTTCCACCATTACTGGCAGCCCGGCGAGCGAGG
>SLMR01000364.1 GCA_007133445.1 Aquisalimonas sp.
CCAGGCCATCACGAGCCCGTGCCTGGTGGTGGCCCTCCCGCGCGGGGATTATGACGCCTTTGTCGCGGTGGATCAGGAGGGAGCCACCCGGGCACGGGACTGAGACGGCACCGCGGCTCAGGATTTCCCGGCCAGGAATCCACCATCCACCGGCAGATCCGCCCCGGTGATGAAGCTCGCCTCGTCGGACGCCAGGAACAGCGCCGCGTTGGCCACCTCTTCGGAGCGACCCAGCCGCCCCACCGGATGCAGGGAGATGAGGAAATCCTTCAGCTCCTGATCGAGCAACTCCAGCAACGGCGTATCGATGTAGCCTGGGGAGATGCTGTTGACGCGGATGCCCTCCGGAGCCCCTTCCAGGGCCAGCGTCCGGGTGAGGTTGACCACGCCGCCCTTGGCCGCCGTGTATGGCGCCGTGCTCGACTGCCCGAAATGCCCGAGGATGGAGGCGCAGTTGATGATGCTGCCCCCGCGCCCCTGCATGTACCGCATGGCCTCGCGCGCTACCCGGAACACGCCGGTCAGATTGATGCCGATGACCTGCCCCCACTCCTCGTCGGTGACATCCACCGCCGCCGCCTGGTGGCCGATACCCGCATTGTTGAATACCGCGTCCACACCTCCGAATGCGGCAGCCTCCTTGAAAAGCGCCTCGACCTGCTGCTGGTCGGTGACGTCCGTGCGCAGGAAGCGGACCTTGTCGTCACCGAGTTCCCGCACCAGGGCAGCACCCAGCTCCTCGTTCATGTCGGCGACCACCACCCGGGCACCTTCCTCTACCATCCGGCGGACAGCCGCCGCTCCGATGCCGCTGGCACCCCCCGTCACGATGACACCCTTGCCCTGCATGCGCATGATCACTCTCCATTAGCCGCAACGCGGCCAGTCCGTTGAATCCTGGCCACACCATAGGCCATCAGTCCGGGGCACGGGTTGATCGAGAGCAAGATAATCCCGAATACCGGCCGTATCGCCCGCGCCAGACACCGAAACGTCGCCAACAACGGTCGTGGTTCACGTTCTTGCGTTCGGCCTGCAATCAAGCACGTGATCCAGCGCGTAGCGACGCAGCATGGGTGCGTCCACGTCGACGGTGAGGTCCATGTAGGCCATTGGGTAGGGATCGGCCGTGATGGTGTTGTCGATGGCGGGGTAATCACCCACACGGGTGTGCCCGGTGATCACCCCGCGAAAGGCGTTCCCCCACGGGGAGACCGTCTCGAACACGGTGCCCGGGCTCAGCGTACCCGCCCGCGCCATGCGCGCCATGCGCGCCGACGTGCCGGTACCGGTCGGGCAGTGCCAGATGACGCCGGGGTGGCCGTAGGTCGCCGACGGGGACCGAATGGAGCCATCGGACTGCTGTTCCAGCGGCCCCATGAAATGCAGAAACCGTGGCAGGCCCACGTCCCCGAGCTCCGGATGACGGTGTGCGAATCCCTGTTGCACCGCGCGCACGACCCGGTCCGCGGCATCGATCATGCCGTCGATGCTGGATTCGTTGATCTCGAAGCCAAGGGCCGCCGCTTCCACCAGCAGGTAGTAGCCGCCACTCCAGGCGAGATCATAGGTCACCGGGCCAAGGCCGGGGACGTCCACGGTCTGCTCCGCGGCCTGGATGAAGGCGGCACCACCCTGCGTGGTGACCGAGCGCACGCACCCGCCCTCGTTGTGGGCGACAATGGTGTTCACGCCGGCGGGGGATTCCAGGCGTACGGTCTGGCTGCCCTCCTCCATGGGGATCAGCCCTGCCTCCAGCACCGCCGCCGTGGTGGCGATGGTGTTGGAGCCGGAGTAATAGGGATACCCCATCACCTCCATGATCACGAACCCGAGCTGTGCCTCCGGCATGGATGCCGGCATGACCAGATCCACGCACATGCTCTCGTAACCAAAGGGCTCAGTGATCAGAAGCCGGCGCAATCCGTCGGCCCTGGCTTCCATGTAGTCCATGCTCTCACGCACGGATTGCCCGGGCGCCGGCGCCACACCGTCGAGGACGATACGGTGCAGGTCACCACCGACATCCACGTCCACGAGACGTAGACGGCGCAGGTTGTCATGGGCTCGCATCGGGGCCTCCTGATGGCATCCTGGCAATCGACCCGAGTCTATCAGGCGCAAGGCGCCGTCGAGTCAGGGACGCGCCACCAGACGACCAACCCGTCGTCGCCCCATCGGGGACCGTCTACCTGGAACTCCCGGGCCACGGCCACAGGTTCATGGTCGAACCCGGCCGCCAAGACCGCGCACGGCAACTCCGGCGAGTGGCTGCGCGATCCTGGCCGAGGCGGCCTGAAGGCCCAGGCTGTCGCGGCGCCATTCAGTTGAGCTCGTCGAGGAGCGTCTTCAGAAGCTCAAACTCCTGCTGGTACCCCATCTTGTCATCGAGTTGGTAGTCCGAACACGTACCGGGAGCTGTATTGTCGAGCCAGAGGGTCTCACCAGTTCCGTCAGGATTTGACTCAGCCTCGATTTCCACAAAGCCCCGATCCCCGGCTTCCTTGTAATCATCCACTCCCTCATTTTCTCCACCGCAATGGTCATCGAAGAAGCTGTCGATGCCCTTCTTCTCGGCGGTGAACGAACCCTCGATCAGCGTTGAGGCGATGGTCATCGTGTAGTACGCATTGGCGTCATCCGTCTCGCCCCCGACTTCGCCTTCGCGCATGATCATGTGCTCTTCGCCGCCGACCTCCAGCACCATGGAGGTGGCCTCGTAGCCATCGACATCCGGACCGCCATCGCCTGGGCCACCCGAATGAACGGTGCCACTCGCATTCTTGCCGGTGAGCTCGAAAACCTCACCGCGGCTGTCACTCATGTCGAAGGTCAGGCCATTGTCCGTGAAATCTATGGTGGACTCCGCGACCATCCCCCCGTCCATCTGCGTGAATTCCGTTTCTCCTTCAAGGCTGCCGTCGATGACGACGTGGCGACCGTCACCGGAGTCGGTCGCTGTCAGCGGTTTGTGGATGCAGTACTCATCAAAAACGTACTCAAAGGTGCCGCTGCCGCTGACCTCCTCCGGCGATTGCTCATCGAAATCGTACTCATGGGTGACCGTGACCGTGTTGGTACCAGGGGTAGACGTACAGGTTCCGTCAACCTCCTCGATCTCCTCGTTTTCGGGGAGATCGTCGAGTCCCTGTTCCACTTCGTGGGTCATGCGGGTGATTACTGTGTCAAGGCGTGAGGCGAGGTAGGTGAGATCGCCGGCCAGTGCGGCGTCCGTGTCAGAGTCAAGATCTGCCTTTCCCTCGTCATCGTAATCGGGCTCGTGCAGCTCCATGGCAGTCACTGGGTCGAGATTGTCCGCCAGGTTGACGGCGTCGTCGCTGCTGTCGCTGCTGTCGCTGCTGCTCAAACAGCCCGAGAGGGCAAGAGCGCTTGCGGTCAGGGCGCAAGTGGCAAAATGCTGGGTCTTCATGGCGCACCTCGTGTCCTTATACGTCTCATTTATCCACGGGGGCAGGGTGTCACAGAGCACCTTACAAACGCCTTACACGGCTGTCCTGCCGGATGAACGGCTCAAGCCTGGGCAATCATCCCCCGCGGGACTATCTCGCCGGTGCCCCCGGGCAGTCAACCCGTGCAATGCCCCGCGATTGGCGATGTGGTGATGGTCGGCCAGTCCATGTTCATCGATGCGGTCCGGCGGCCTGGTTGCTGCCTTTCCCTAGCGCGTTGCTCCCTGGAAGAGCCGGACCCGCCGGTACTTGAACAGCGGGATCAGCAGGAGGCCCGCAACGAAACCGCCGATGTGCGCGAGGAACGCCACGCCGGGCTCGTCCGGGGCCACCCCGGCGCTGCTGACGAGCTGGAATCCGAACCAGAGCAGCAACACCAGCCCGGCCGGCAAGCGCAGCAGGTAAGGGATGATAATGAGTGGAATCACCACCGTGATGCGCGAGAAGGGGTGCAGCACCAGGTAGGCGCCGAGCACACCCGAGATGGCGCCACTGGCACCGATCATGGGGATCTCGGAGCCCGGCGCCGCGGCTCCGTGGACGAGCGCGGCGACCACCCCGCAGAGCAGATAGAACACGATGAAACGAAAGTGCCCCATGGCGTCTTCGACGTTATTGGCGAATACCCACAGGTAGAGCATGTTGCTGATGAGGTGCATCCAGCCGCCATGCAGGAACATGGACGTGAACAGGGTGGCCCAGGCGGGGGCCAGCACCATGTCGGGATGCAGCCGGGCCTCGCCGAAGAACACGGCGGGGATGAAGCCGAGGCCGTGGATCACGGCAACGTGAGCACGTTGATCCAGGCCCACCTGCCAGACGAAGACACCGATGCTGGCCGCGAGCAGCCCCCATGTCACGATGGGCAGGATGCGCGTCGGATTCTCGTCGGCAACCGGGATCATGGACTGGACAGGCTCGTTGCTGAGGGAGCCGGTCTCCTGCGCCGGCTTCGGGCATAATGCCACAATGCCCCATACGAAACCGCCCCTGCCAGAGAAGACCTGCCCGGTCTGTCAGCGGCCGTTCCGCTGGCGCAAGAAATGGCGCAACAACTGGGATGCGGTGCGCTACTGCTCCGAGCGCTGCCGACGCCAGGGAATCTGACCCCGGAAAGCGCCAGCGGTCTAGGCCTGAACCTCCCGAGAACACTGCAGCACAGCGTGCCGGTGGCTCTCCGCGGTGGCCTGAATGGCGTCCCGGTCGGCACCACTCAGCCTCTTGAGGTTGCGGACCTGCAGCGCCGTGCGCGGATTGCGTCCCAGGCGCTGCTCATGGCGAATCAGGAAGTCCCAGTACAACACGGTGAACGGGCAGGCCGTCTCACCACTGCGCTGCTCGGGCGAGAAGGCACAATGATCGCAGTAGTTGCTCATGCGCTGGACGTACTTGCCCGAGGCGCAGTAGGGCTTCGACGCCAGGACCCCATCATCGGCAAACTGGGACATCCCCAGGGTGTTCGGGGCCTCCACCCATTCCACGGCATCCACGTAGACGGCCAGGTACCATTCATGCACCTGGCGCGGCTCGACACCGAGCATCAGGGTGTACAGCCCGGTGATCATGAGGCGCTGAATGTGGTGCGCGTAACCGTAGTCCAGGGTCTGCCGGACGGCCTGCTGCAGGCAGACCATGTCCGTGTCTCCGGTCCAGAAGAAATCCGGCAGTGGATGCCCGGCGTCCAGGGCATTCTTCCCCAGGTACTCCGGCATCTGCTGCCAGTAGATGCCGCGGACGAACTCCCTCCAGCCAAGCACCTGGCGAATGAATCCTTCAACGGATTGCAGTGGCGCCCGCCCCTCCCGATACGCGTGCTCGACGGCGGCCACCACGACTCGCGGTGAGATCAGCTTCAGATTCAGCGCGGCCGAGAGCCGCGAGTGATAGAGCCATGGCTCATCCGTCCACAACGCATCCTGATACGGACCGAACGCGGGCAGTCGGTGCTCGATGAAATCATCCAGCGCCTGCCATGCCTGCTCGGGGGTGACAGGCCAGTCGAAGTGGCTCAGTTCCCCCGGATGGTCTTCGAAACGCCTGGCGACCAGGTCCAGCACCCCGCGGGTGGTGGCGTCGTGGCTGAAGCCGCACGGACGCGGCAGCATGCCCGGCCCCTGGCGCCCGAATGCATGGCGGTTCTCGCTATCCAGGTTCCAGGTCCCGCCCACGGGCTCATCACCGTCCATCAGCACATGGTGGTCGCGGCGCAATGCCCGATAGTAATCTTCCAGCCGTAACCGCTTGCGGTCCCGCGCCCACACCCGGAAGCGTTCCGGGGAATCGAAGAAATGCCGGTCGCGGACGATCACCAGCCGTTTGCCCGCCACCCGGACCGTGCGCCGGAGTTCCTGAAGAACGCGGTGGTCACCGGGCTGGGTCACCAGCACATGCTCCGGTTGCAGACGCTCGATGTCGGCGGACAGCGCCTCACCCAGGGTTCTGCAGGCGTGCTGGTCCAGATACCGGTACTGCACGCTGACCCCGGAGCGCCGCAGTTCCTCGGCGAAATGCCGCATGGCTGCCAGGAACAGGGCGATTCGCGCCTTGTGTGACCACACATGGGTTGCTTCCTGCCCGACTTCGGCCATCCATACGGCATCCTTATCGCGGTCAAAGTTGTCGAAGACAGCGGCGTCAGAGTTAAGCTGATCACCGAGACAGATCACGAGTTGTCGCAGCCCCACGGGCAGGTACCTCCGGTTGCGGGCACGGCACGGCATTGGTTGCCGACATCCTTTATACAGATAGTGTACAGGAGATGTACGAATGTCACGATTCCGCAAACCGCCCCACGACGTGTTCGTGTCCACGGACATTGAGGCAGACGGGCCGGCCCCCGGCCTGAATTCCATGCTGTCACTGGGTTCGGCCGCGTACTCGGCGGAGGGGGATCTGCTGGATACGTTCAGCGTCAACCTGGAGACGCTACCGGAAGCCAGCGCGCACCCGAAGACGGTGGAGTGGTGGAAACAGTGGCCGGAGGCCTGGGAACTTGCGCGCCGGGACGCGCGCCCGCCGGAGGAAGCCATGCAGGCGTACCTGGACTGGCTCAAGGGGCTGGATGGGCGGCCCGTGTTCGTGGCCTGGCCCGTGGGGTTCGACTTTCCCTTCGTGAACTACTACCTTCTGCGCTTCACCGGCGAAGCGCCGTTCGGGTTCACCGCGCTGGACATCAAGACCTACGCTATGGCGCTGACATCCCGCAGCTCCTACCACCGCACCACCAAGGACCGACTTCCCGATCGCTGGTTCGAGCCGGAACTCAAGCACAACCACGTGGCACTGGACGATGCCCTGGAGCAGGGTGCCCTGTTCATGGCCATGTTTCGTGAAGTCATGGCCGGTGGCGAGACGGCCATCAACCCGCAGGATTTCAGCGAGTATCCCGAATAGGCAACGATGGGTGACGGCGGCACCGGACGCATCATGGTTGCCGCCCGCCACCGCGAGCGGGATGAATCAGTCAGAGGCGGGCGTAAGCTCCCACTCCTGCCCATCCTGGAACTGCAGAACCAGGGTGTCGCTGGAACGGGACCACTCCATGGTGCGCGTGAGGTTGTTGACGAAGTCCCGCTCAAAGGTCTGGCTGTCCTGATCCTCGATGTTGCACTGCTCCGTGGTCAGGCCAATGGCGCCGAACCGCAGGTACTCCTCATCCACGTGTTCAACACTGCCATTCCAGTTATTGCATGCGGCACGACCCGCGACGTTGCCGTCACCAGTGATCTCCACCGTGAACGGTGCCGCGTCCGGCTGCAGGTGCTGACCCTGGGCGTCCACCGCACCGGTGACGCGCCACTGCCCGGCGAGTTCCTCCGGCGGCGCATCCATGGACGCCACGCGGATACCCTCCTCTTCCGGCTCCGGGCCGGTTCCGCAGCCGGCAAGGACCAGTGCAGCGGCAGTGGCCAGCAACAAACCTTGGGCCTGGAGTCCGGATGTCTTCGTCTGCATGTTCATCGTAATCCTCCGTGTGTGAAGGGCCTGACGCTTCCCACTCGTCGTCAACGGCGCTTCTTGCGCGCGTTCTTCTTGACGTGACGCATCAGGCGCTTGCGGCGTTGCATCTGTCGCGGGCTCAGCGTGTTGGTCTTGCCCTCGTAGGGGTTGTCGGTGGTCTTGAACTCAAGACGCACCGGGGTGCCCTGGAGTTCCAGCACGCTCCGGAACGTGTTGGCGAGATACCGCCGATAATCCCGTGGCGTGCGCTCGGCCTGATTGCCATGGACCACGATCACCGGCGGGTTGCGCCCACCTTGGTGGGCGTAACGCAGCTTGATGCGACGCCCCCTCACAAGCGGCGGCGGATGCCGATCCACGGCATCTTCGAGAATCTGCGTCAGCCGCCCGGTGGAGAGATCCCGGCTGCCCGCCGCGTGGGCCTGGTCCACCGCCTCCAGCAGCAGGCCGACACCGGTGCCGTGGAGTGCGGAAATGAAATGCACCTCGGCGAAATCGATGAACCCCAGTTTCACGCGCAGCGTGCGGCGCACGTCCTCGCGCTCGTCGGGGTCGAGCCCGTCCCACTTGTTGACGGCGATCACCAGTCCACGCCCCGCCTCGATGGCGTGGCCCACGAGATGCGCATCCTGCTCGGTGACCCGGCCGCGGGCATCCAGCACCATGATCACCACATGCGCTGCGTCGATGGCCGCCAGCGTCTTGATGACGCTGAACTTCTCCACTGACTCCTGGACCCGGCTGCGACGCCGGACCCCGGCGGTATCGATCAGCGTGTAGGGCCGCCCGTCCCGCTCAAACGGGATGGCAATGCTGTCCCGGGTGGTCCCGGGGGCATCGTAGACCAGCACCCGGTCCTCCCCCAGCAGGCGGTTCACCAGTGTGGACTTGCCCACATTCGGTCGCCCGATCACGGCCACGCGGGTGCCCTGCTCCTCGGCCGTCTCGGCGTCCGCCTCCGCCTGCAGGCGTTCCGCTGGCAGCGCTGCGAACACCTGCTCCAGCAGTCGACTGATGCCGTGGCCATGGGCGGCCGCGATGGGCCAGGGCGCACCCAGCCCCAGGGCGTGAAAGTCCGCGCCCGCCGCCCCGGGCTCCATGCCCTCGGTCTTGTTGACTGCCACGACCAGCGGTTTGCCGGCACGGCGCAACAATGCGGCGATCTCCTGGTCCGCCGCAGTCACGCCCGTTCGCCCGTCCACCAGCAGGACCACGCCATCGGCCTCGTTGACGGCCTGCAGGGCCTGCTGGTGCATCCCCGCCTCGACGCCCTCCGGGTCGTCCCCAAGGCCGCCGGTATCCACCACCACGAACGGTTGCCGGCCAAACCGTGCCCGGCCGTACTGGCGATCCCGGGTGAGCCCCGGAAAATCCGCCACCAGGGCATCCCGACTGCGGGTCAGATGGTTGAACAGTGTGGACTTGCCCACGTTGGGCCGGCCCACCAGCGCGATCACGGGATCCATGTTGGCTCGCCAGGGAGAAGGAATCGCCGGGCAGGATAGCAGAACTGGCCTCGCGAGGCAGTTCACCCCCGCCCCTGCCGCCGCCGGCCCGGAATGCGTTATAGTCCGCCCCTGCGAGCAACCCACCGCGAGGAGAACAGACATGGGGTTCCTGTCAGGAAAAAAAGCGCTGATTACCGGCGTGGCCAGCAACCGCTCCATTGCCTATGGCGTCGCGAAGTCGATGCGCCGCGAGGGCGCCGAACTCGCCTTCACCTACCTGGGCGACAAGCTCAAGCCGCGGGTGGAGAAGATCGCCGCGGAGATGGGCAGTGACATCGTCCTGCCGCTGGACGTCGCCACGGATGCGGATTTCGACTCCCTGGCTCCGGAACTGGGCAAACACTGGGACCGGCTGGACACGGTGGTGCACTCCATCGGTTTCGCCCCGCAGGAGGCTCTCAAGGGCTCCTTCGTGGACAACACCAGTCGCGACAGCTTCCGCATTGCCCACGACATCAGCGCCTACAGCTTCGTGGCCCTGGCGCGCGCGCTGCGTGGCATGCTGCACGAGGAATCCTCCCTGCTGACGCTCACCTACCTGGGCTCCGAGCGCGCGCTGCCCAGCTACAACGTCATGGGCGCGGCCAAGGCCAGCCTGGAGGCGAACGTGCGCTACATGGCCTATGACCTGGGCCCCGACGGGATCCGCGTCAACGGCCTCTCCGCCGGCCCGATCAAGACGCTCGCCGCAGCCGGCATCGGCAGCTTCAGCAAGATGCTGAAGTACAACGCCCGCTCGGCCCCCCTGCGCCGCAACGTCACCACTGACGAGGTCGGCGACGCCGCGGCGTTCCTCTGCTCCGACCTGGCCCGTGGCGTGACCGGTGAAGTCCTGCACGTGGACAGCGGTTTCCACATCGTCGGGCTGCCTGGCCTCGACGGCCTGGAAGAAGACGAGTAACAAAAAAAAGCGGGGCGCCATGGCGCCCCGCTTTTCCAACTGCCCGATTCAAACCGCGGCTAGCG
>SLMR01000173.1 GCA_007133445.1 Aquisalimonas sp.
GCCCCGCGGGCCCGTGCCCTTGGCGAGATACATACGCTGGTCCGCCTGCTCCAGCAACTGCCGCCAGTCCCTGTCCCGCTCCGTTGCCTCACGGCAGGCCAGCCCGAAGCTGGCGGTCTGAGTACGGCCGTCCGGGCGCAGGCCGAGCCCGGAGCCGGCAATGCGTTCGGCCACGGCCCGTGCGCCGGCATCATCGGTGTCCGGCAGCACCAGTACGAACTCTTCTCCGCCCCAGCGAATGACCATATCCCCGGCACGGGTGGCACTCTGCAACGCCTCGGCCGCTTGTTGCAGGCAGATGTCTCCGGCCTCATGCCCGTAGCGGTCGTTGATGCTCTTGAAATCGTCCAGGTCCAGAAAGGCGACGGCGAGCCCCGTCCCGCGGCGACGGTGCTGGGCGTCCACGCGTGCCAGCAGGTATTCGCCGCTGCGCCGGTTGAGTAGCCCGGTCAGGGGGTCGTGAGCAGCGTGGCGGATCAGCCGGTCCATCATCTGCAACTGGCTCATGCCCGCCAGGGTGGCCACGGTGGCGATCAGCAGCAGGAGCCACAACGCCCCCAGGTGCGTGGTCCAGGGCAGGCCGTTGAGGTTGAGCACCATCACGGCGGCCTGGGCGCCGATGACGGGTGAGCTGAACGCTGCGCCTTCCGCCAGTGTGAGCGGGAAAATACTCAAGCCGGCGATCATCACGAAGGGCAGAAAGGCGTAGCCTGTAGCGAAGGCACCCTGCATGCCGCCGAGATCGTGGGCGGAAAGATAGGGGTGTGTAAAGAGGAAGAATCCGGAAGGAACGACGAACAGCAGCGCGAGCGCGCCCCAGGCGGCGCCACGACCTTCGCGCCGGCGGTAGCCCCAGGCCAGCGCGGCGAAGGCGATGCTGGCAACCATCCGGGCTACCGCCAGATCCGCAGCCACCGCTCCGGGCATCACGAGCACGTCCACCGCGATCCAGAGCGGTGTCAGCACCGCGAACAGCAGCGCCACAGCGCGCGCGCGGGCAATGATCAGCCGTGTCCGCTGCCGCTCGAGCAACGGACTCTCCCCCGTGGGCGCGAGAAGTACCCGAGGGTTGCCCCCGGCTTCGCGCCAGAGGCTGCCCAGCAGTGGCGAACGCCCCTCCGACATCCTCTCCTCCCGGTATGCACTCGTTGTTCTATCCCCAACGGGATAGGTTGGGCGGTTTCACTCGTGCCGGGTTTGATCTGAATCAACCGGACCCCGGATTCGACAGCGGTATCTGATCGTTCGGGAGCTGTGCGCCAGGGCCTGGGCGAGGCCAGCGGCGCTAACCAGCAGGTGCCGGGGCGGATGCAGCAGTTCGCGCTGCGTGATTGACGCGGTGCACCAGCGCCTCGGGATGGAATGTTAGGATAGCCGGACATCCCCTGAGCTGGAGTATCCCATGGCCCGTCGCGACACGGAGCTAACCACCGACCAGAAAGCCCTGGCCATCAACCTGGACAAGTTCAAGTTCGGCTCCATCGTCGAGATCGGGGCCGGGCAGGAGGTGGCACGGCGGTTCTTCTCCGTGGGCGCGGCTGCCGGTACCGTGGCCAAGACCATGTCCGCGTACGACATGGCGGTCAGCGACGACATCTACGGCCCGGTAGACCGCTATGTCAGCCGCGCCCGGCTGATGCAGATGCTGGACAAGGAGTTCAGCCAGGTGGTCAACCGGCTCAAGGACGTGCGGCCCCGCAACTCCACCTTCTTTGCCTATGCCGCCACCGTTACGGCGCGCAGCTTTAAGCAGCAGAACGAGTGCCACGGCTGGGTGGGCATCCGCGCCCAGTTCCACCCCGGCGCCGAGCCCAGCGACATCGTCATGCACGTCCGCATGCTGGATCAGGACAACACGCAGCAGGCGGATGCTCTCGGCATCCTCGGGGTCAACCTCATTCACGGTGCGTTCTATCACCACAACCGCCCGGAGCGAATCATCGAAAGCCTCCGGGACGAGCTGGGCACCGATCGCATCGAAGTGGATTCGATTCACTTTGCCGGCCCCTACTTCGAGGAGGTGGACAACCGCCGGATGAATCTCCAGCTCATCCGCAGCTGGCTCACCCGGGCGGTAATCTTCAATCCGGAGCGTGACGTGGTCGTGCCGGGCGAGCTGTTCTTCCGCAAGCCGGTACTGGTCATCCGCGGCCTGTTCAAACCAGTGACCCGGGTGAACGTGGACATGATGCGCGCCGGTCAGCAGCAGTTCGACAAGCTCGCAGCGGTGAGCCCCGACGAAACGGTCTCCCTGGCGGAGATCACCATCAACTCGCCCACCGCCGGTGATGACACCGATGACGTCGACTTCCTCCAGCGGGCCGACCTGCTTGCGACACTCGGTTATACGGTGATGATCTCCGACTACGTGCGCTTCTTCCGGCTGCGCGCCTACCTGCGTCGCTACACCCAGAAGCCCATCGGGATCGTGCTCAGCGTGCGCGATTTCGGCACCCTGTTCGACGAGAAGTACTACGAAGGCGTCGAGGGCGGCATCCTTGAGGCATTCGGCAAGCTCTTCCCGGACAACACCCAGGTGTATGTCTACCCCTCCCGCCGCGAGGGCGAGACGGAGACGACGACGCTGCACAACGTGCAGGTACCAGCGCACCTGCACCACCTGCTGGCTCATCTGGTGGAGAACGGCAAGCTTCAGGCCGTGGATCCGATGGACGAGGAGTGCCTGCACATCGATGCCGGCGATGTCCTCCAGGGCCTGCGTGCCGGCCGTGACGACTGGCGGGCGGCCGTGCCCGAGACGGTGGCCGAGGCCATTGCCGAACGCCGCCTGCTGGGCTTCGAATCCGAGGCGTGAGCTTCCGTGAAGCACCTGGTGGCGTCGAACGGAGACAGACTGTCAGCGCGCCGTTCGCGCGCTATGATCCGGGCCGCAACGCGTCATTTCAGTGTTGAACCGGAGGCCAACCATGTACAGCAAACTCCCGCTGCGCTCGTTTACCGCGGGCGCCATCGTGTCCACCGTCGCGCTGGCGGGGTTTTCGGCACCCGCCTACTCCCAGGAACGCCCGCTGCTGGTGGAGCGTGCCACCGTCCTGCCCGCCGGCGAGGCGGCGATTTTCGGGCATCTCGGGTATGAGATCGGGCGTGAGGCCGGTGGTGGCCAGGGGCAAGGCCAAGGCCAAGGCCAAGACATTCCCTCTGGCTCCGAATACGACAACGCCCGCCTCGGACCCTTCGGCGCCCGGTTCGGCCTTGGCGACAGCGTCGAGGTCGGCGGCTACCTGACCGCGAACATCAACGACGAGGACGACGACGACGCACCGGACAGCTCCGGCCTCGAGGGACTGACCGTTTACGGCAAGATCGCCGCCAACGAGTACATCGCAGTGACCACCGGGCTGACTGCCGCCGGTTCCAACGATGTGGGGCCATATCCCAACGACGGCATCGACTTCTTCGTCAATTTCCCCATGCAGCGCCCTCTGGGTGCCGGTCTGCTGTATGGCGAGCTGGGCTACACGGTCCAGGACAACGACATCGGCGGCACGTTCGTCAATTACGGCATCGGCTATTCCATGCCCATGAACGAGCAGCTTGCCCTGAATGCTGAACTGGTCGGTGAAGAGAGCAACAACTTCGCTCGAAATGGAAACACCATGAGCCTGGTCCTCGGCGGCAACTTCCAGCCCGAGCGCAACATCGACATTGCCCCGTACGTGTCGGTGGGCCTCTACGATGCCGCGCCCAGCGTGGCCGTGGGCACCTCCTTCGAGTTGCGCATGTAACCCGCGCTCACGCCCTGTCGTAACAGGGGCGAGCATCGCCCCGCACTACTTCCGCCCCGGGCCGCCAGTCGGTGCCCCGGGGCTTTTCGTTGTCCGCTCAGCGGTGGACACGGGCCGCGTCCCGGGGCCACTATGCCGGTGAGAGCGCCCCGTCCGAACCGAATCGTCGGGGGAGACGCGCAGGCGCCCCATAGGGCCGGGAGATTATGACTGAAGGTTCCATCGACGCGGAGCAGGAGCAGCTCCAGCGTCTCGCGCAGCGTCTGGATCAGGCATGCGAACGGCTGGCGCGCACGTCGGCCTTTGCCAAATTCACCCACAGCGCCGAGGTCATTGTCGCTGCGCAGCGCGTGCTCGCGCTGCCCGGCGGCCCCGAGGCGGTCTATCAGCGCATCGGCGCTCTCGAGGCGTCGGGCATCTTTTCCGGCAGTGACTGGGAGACCCCGGAGTTCCTGCAGCCGGAAATGGCAGCGAATACTCTCAAGCTGAGCAGCGATCCGCAGATGGTCCTGCTGGAGTGCCTCAGCGAGCTGCGCCTGGTAGCCATCGTGGAGGGGGAGCTGCCCCCGGAGCATATCTCCGCGGAGGACGCGCGCCATTTCCTCGCCCGGGTGCTGGCGCTGAACGTGCACCTGGTGTTCGGCGAACTGAACGAGGCGGAGCGGGTGCGCCTGGGCCGCCATGCCGACATGGTGCGGCAGCATCAGCGCTTCATACTCGACCGCGTCGGCTTCGACGCCGTGGTCGAGGAGCTGATCACCGAGATCTGGCGCATCCTCCAGCAGCGACCCATCCAGCTGGACAACGTCAAGGCCATGATCACCAACGTGGCCGTCTACCTGAACAGCGATGCCCCGGGCGTGCCCATGGCAAGCACGCGGGGTGCCGAGCGCCTGATCAGTGCCCTGTACGGTCCCACCCGGGCAAGCCAGGAAGACCCGGGGCTGGACGCGTTCGTACAGCGGCTGCAGAGCATGGACGAGCAGACCCTGCGCAACGAGGCGCTGGGGTTCGGCCGGGCCATGCACGACACGGGGCTGGTGTCCCCGTACCACGCCACCTTCCTGCGCTTCGTGCTCGACAACGCGCCGGACCTGGTGCCGTCCACGCTCGGCCTGAGCAGTACTGGCATCGAGGTGCTGGCCTGCTACGGTGAACTGATTCACCGACTGATTCGTGAGGCCATCTGGCCGGAGACGGCTGACGCCATCTACGGCCTTGCCGGGCTGCTGGAGCGCGGCGTGCTGTACCTGGGGCCGGTACCGCCGGCGCTGTGGCGGCAGATCCACTTGAGTCTGTCTCCCGAGGCGCAGCGGCTGCTGGCGCATACCGAATTCGCTGGCGGCCCGTCAGCGCGTGTGCGCCTGCTGGCCGGGGTGATCAGCATGCTCGGCCGGCCGCTGGGCATTGGGCAGGGGGACAATCCCACCTGCCAGTCGGCGCGGGCACTGTCCATGTGGTCCACCAATGACCCTGACTATCTGCTGCAGATCGTGGCGTGGGCGGCGCGCGACAGTGACGTCATCAGCCACTTCGAAGGCCATGCGCTGTCATCGGCAGCTCTGATGGCGCGCAATCCAGCGATGCCGCTGTGGGACGTGGATCCGGTGTCCGCGGTAACGGTGCCGCATCTGGACGCGTTGTACCAGGAGATGGGCCGCCTGTGCGTCGCCCGCGGCGAGGATCCCCACCGCTGGGTGAATCCCGAGTTCCACGGCTGGTGGGTCGGGCGGGGGTTCGCCATTGCCGTGGACGTGGCCACCGGCATGCTGGTGGACCAGGAAGGGTTTGTGCGCCGCTTCTACGCCTGCTATCACCCGCTCTACAACGGCAACAACCCGGTGATCCACTCCCAGCCCGCGGGCATCGCGGTCACGGACGCCACGGCGCGTTTCATTGGCTGGCACGCGATCTCCATCGAGCGGGTGGGGTTCGATCCGGAGGGAGTGATGCGGGTGTATTTCTTCAATCCGAACAACGACAGCACCCAGGACTGGGGTAACGGCGTGGTGGTCTCCACGGAGGGTGCGGGGGAGTACCACGGCGAGTCGTCACTGCCGTTCGAGGAGTTCGTCTCCCGGCTCTACATCTTCCACTACGACTCCCGCGACGAGGCCCAGGGCGTCGTCGTGCCGGAGGATGCCATGGCGCGCATCAAGGCCATGGTGGCGGGAAGCTGGGGAGCGAACCGTCAGGCGCCCGAGCCGGGCGCCTGACGGCGCGAGCCTTACACGTAGAAGTCCAGATCTTCCTGGTGCTTCAGCAGGTCCCGCAGTTTGTGCGGGTTGTCACCGAAGAAGTAGATCAGGCCCCAGTGGGTGCCAAAGGCGGTGCGCTTGGTCACCGTCTCTTCCAGGGGCGGGGTCAACTCGTGGTACTCGTAGTACTCGTGGTTGACCGTCTCCTCCGGCATCTCCAGCTTGGAGACCACCCGCCGGCGCGGATAGACACCGAAGCAGCCGGCGTGACCCTTGGCGTCCTGCACTGGCGTCGGGAAGAAGGCGTCGATTTCCTCCTCCGTGCTCTTCGGGTCGAAGCACAGCACCATGCCCTGGTAGGCGTTGAAGCCGTAGGCGCGCTCCAGCAGCTCGAACACCTTGAAGCCCGGCGGCCGGTAGGCCACCTCGCCGAAGTACATAGTGCCGTCGCTGGTGACGAAGTACTCCGGGTGAATGAAGCCGAACTCGATGTCGAAGGTCTTGATCAGCTTCTCGATCTCCTTGGTGATGAGATTCCGCCAGCTCTCCAGCTCCGGCGTCGCCGGCACGAACACGGAGTAACCGAGGGTCACGTACTCGGAGATGTTCAGGAAGCGGATCTTGCCGTTGTGGATCCATGCCTCGACGGCGAACTCCCAGCCGTCCAGGTGGCTCTCCATGAGCAGCGGGTATTCCTCGTCCGGAATGGTGTCGATCTCGTCGGGATGGCGGATCACCCGGTGCCCCAGGCAGCCGGCCTTGTCGAAGGCCTTCAGGTGAATGGGGTCATCCGGGTCGCCGTCGAGCTTCAGCAGGGTCTGGTTGACCCGCTTGAGGAAGCGCACAACGTCCTCCTTGTCGTGGGCCTCCTCGAAAATGCCCACGCGGATGCCCCCGAGCTGGGCGCGGCGCTTCATCAGCGCCTTGTCCCGGAACAGCACCGCCTGGCCGTGCAGGCGCGGGTTGCCCATGAGTACCGCATTGATGGCGCCAGCCCACTCAACGGTTTCCTCGAACAGGGGGATGGCCACGTCCACGCCTTCTTCCTTCAGACGCTCGGCGATCTCCATGGAGCGGTCGTTCAAGCGCTCGAAATCCCAGGACATGAACGGGATGTTGTGCTCCCGTGCGTAGTCCTCGGCCCACTCCGGCGCCACGATGATGTAGCGGCGGTCGAAGCGTTCCAGGGCGTCGATGCAGCTGATGCTCCAGCCCAGGATAGCGACGTAGCCCTTGTTCGGATCTTTCTCAGTCATGCGTGCGGCTCCGTTGCGAAAGGGTCCTCACGTCACGCGGGTTTCCCGCCTGGCACGCGAGGGCGAATGCGGGGTTACATCCCCTGACCATTCAGCCTAGCACGTGAGTCGCCGGCGTCTGTATGTTGGCACGATAGGTGCTGCCGGGTCAGAACTGGTAACGCAGCCCGGTGGTGAGGTAGTTGGAGCCGCCGGATGTGCCGTACAGACCGAAGACACCGGAGCGATGGTAGACCCGGGTGACCAGGCTCCAGCGGGAGCTGCCCGGCGGGCGGATGGTGATGTCCGCGTGCATGTAGTGCAGCAGGTGGCGGGTGTCTTCCTCGACGGGCGGGCGTTCCGAGGCGCGGGACATGCCCTGGGCGAAGGAGACGCGGGTGTCCACCCAGTCGTCCCAGGGGAAGTGGGTCCAGGCGACTACCAGGGCGATGTTCTTCTCCCAGTGAGACTGATCACCCCAGTGGCGGACTAGGTGGCCTTCGGCCTCCCAGACCACGTGGTCCCACCAGACGTCCAGCTCGCGGCCCACGATCGCGGCGCCGAGGTAGGACGACTCGAGATAGCCGCCATTGGCGCGGAAGATGTCGATGAACCGGCTGTCGTCGTATTGCCCGATGAGCCCGGCAGCAAACCAGGGGCTGTCAGCGGCCTTGCTGCCGAAGGGCAGGATCAGCAGCAGGGCAAGGAGGATTCGAGTCATGCGCGTATGATACTGACCGCCGCCGCCGGCCGCTACGGCTGCCGGCGGCGGGCGGGGTGCTGGTCAGCGTGGGACCACCCCGGCGGCGCTGCCAAGGTGTTTCTGGCCGTAGAAGATCAGCGCAGTGGCGGCGCCGAACATGAGCAGGCCGTAGATGGCCGAGGGCATCAGCATCGTGTCGCCGTCCAGGCCGTGGACCCCGTGCAGGAGTGTGCCGGCGACGGCCATGCCCAGCGGGGTGTTCTGGAGCCCCACCTCGATCCCGACGGTCAGTCCCTGGCGTAGCTTCAGGGCGAGCAGCCAGGCCAGGCCCAGGCCAATGGCGGTCATGGTGAGATTGAGTGCCAGTGTCACGCCGCCGACCATCGGCAGGATGGTGAGCAGGTCCTCGCGCTCGGCCCACAGGATGATCAGCACAATGAACAGGAACGCCAGTGCGGCGAAACGATCATAGAGGGGCCCGATGCGCATGGAGAACCGCGGCGCCACTTTGCGGATCAGCATGCCCAGGGAGATTGGGACGAGAGTGTAGACGAAGACACCGAACATCACGTGCAGCACGGGCGTGGGCACATCGTCCGGTGTCGTGCCGACGAAGTAGTTGATGGCGAGGGAGATCAGGACCGGGATGGTGAACACCACGATGCAGCTGTTCACGGCCGTCAGGGTGATGGACAGCGGCTTGTCGCCGCGCGCCAGGTGGGACACCAGGTTGGAGGTTGTCCCGCCGGGGCAGGCGGCGAGGATGATCAGGCCGACCGCCAGCTCCGGCGGCAGATTCCAGAGGATCGCCAGCAGGAACCCCACCAGCGGCAGCAGGACGACCTGACCCAGCAGGCCGGCCACCACCGCCCGGGGGTAGTCCTTCAAGCGGATAAAGTCCCGTACCCTGAGCGTCATGCCCATGCCGAACATGATGAAGATCAGTGTCAGCGGCAGGATGATGTCGACGAGGACGTTGACGTCGTTCTCCATGCAACCTCTCCGGAAGCCCGTTTGTTGTTCTGGCGGTGGGTGGTGTGGCGTTGCCGGAGAAAGATACTAAACGGAAAAGTGTTTCCTGGTAAAACACAAAATGGTTCGTGTCGGGGCGGGAAGGTTTGTTGAGGTGTGCTTGCCCGCCGCGCGCCCGCCGTGTCGCAGGCGCGCCGGATGGTGTTTCGTGTGTCCCGGCGCCGGTGCTGACGCCGGGACCGGGGCTGTCAGCGCTGGTTCAGCGCCCGGCCGACCCAGGGGTTGTCGGTCACCCGGGCGCAGGCTGCGCGGTATTCATCCTGGAGCCGGGCGACCACTTCGGCCGTGGGCTGGATGTCCTGGATGCTGCCAACACCCTGGCCGGCGCCCCAGATGTCGCGCCAGGCCTTGGACTTGTTGCTGCCACCGGAGCCGAAGGCCATGCTGGAGGGATCACCTTCCGGCAGGGCGTTGGGATCCAGCCCGGCGTTGCTGACGCTGCCGGCCAGGTAGTTGCCGTGCACGCCGGTGAAGTAGCTGGTGTAGACGATGTCCTTGGCCGAAGAGTCGACGATCATCTCCTTGTAGCGCTGATCGGCGTTGGCCTCGTGAGTTGCGATGAAGCGTGTGCCCATGTACGCGAGATCTGCCCCCATGGCCTGGGCGGCGAGGACCTGATGGCCCTGACTGATGGCGCCGGAGAGAATGATCGGCCCGTCGTAGAAGCTGCGGATCTCGTTGACCAGGGCGAAGGGGCTCAGGGTGCCGGCATGGCCGCCCGCCCCGGTACAGACCAGGATCAGGCCGTCCA
>SLMR01000380.1 GCA_007133445.1 Aquisalimonas sp.
AGACCGGCGCCGAATTCTTCCGTCTGGCGGCGGGCCAGATTCAGTACTTCGATGATCGGCAGGTGGTTCTGGAGGGTGATCCCGGACCGGAACAGGAACGCAACCGCTCGGACGTCATCGGCGAGGCGCGTCTCACCCTCCCCGCTGGCCTGCAGGCCAGCACCGAGGTCCAGTACAATCCGGACAGCGAGCGCACCACCCTGGGCGGCGCACGGCTGAACTACCGCCCGCGCCCGGACGCGGTGTTCTCCGTCGGGTACCGGGCGCGACGGGACATGCAGGGCGATCTGGAGCTGGAGCAGCGGGATTTCAGCTTGGCGTGGCCGGTGCACCCACGCTGGCATGTCCTGGGGGGCTGGAGCTATTCCATGCTCGAGGATCGAACACTGGAGAGCTTTGGCGGTCTACAATACCGCGACTGTTGCTGGAGCGTCCGCTTGCTCGGGCGTTACTACCGCGAGGAGCAGGACATCGAACCGGAGCGCTCGGTGATGCTGCAGTTCGAACTGCGCGGCCTGGGCTCCATCGGCGACGACGTCCAGGATTTCCTGGAAGACACCATCTACGGATACGGCAGGCGGAGGTAACCGCATTGATCGGCAGGCAGTACCACTTTTCCCGACTGGGACGCCACATCTCGACGGCAGCCATCACCATGGCTCTCGCCGTGTTTGCCGCGACGGCCACCGCAGGACAGACCCTGGAGCGCATCGTGGCGCTGGTCGACGATGACGTCATTCTGCAGTCCGAACTGGAAGCCGAGATCGAGGAGGTGGAGCAGCGCATGCGCGCCCAGGGACGGCGGCCGCCACCACGGGATGACCTGGTCGACCAGGTCATGGAGCAGCTGATCATGGAGCGGCTGCAGCTGGCACGGGCAGACCGCATGGGCATCAGCGTCGATGACAACACCCTGAACGCCGCGCTGCAGCGCATCGCCCAGCAGAACAACATGAATCTGCAGCAGTTCCGGCAGGCGGTGACCCGGGAAGGCATCGACTTCGGCCGCTTCCGCGAGGACATCCGCACCGACATCAAGCTGCAGCGCCTGCACCAGCAGCAGGTGCAGCGCCGCATCGAGGTGACCTCGCGGGACATCGAGGAATTCCTGGAAAGCCGCGCCGGGCGCGAGGATGACACCGAGTTCCAGGTGTCGCACATCCTCATCGGCCTGCCGGAGGCCGCTGACCCTGAAGAGGCTGAAGAAGCCGAGCAACGTGCCCAGGAAGTGCTGCAGCGCCTGCGCGACGGTGACGAGGATTTCGCCACCGTGGCCGCCGAAGTCTCCGACGCGCAGGACGCACTGGAAGGGGGGGATCTGGGTTGGCGCCAGCCCGGCGAACTGCCCTCCATGTTCCAGGACGAGGTCATGGGCATGAGCGCCGGGGACCTGGCCGGGCCGATCCGCAGTCCCAGCGGCTTCCACATCGTCAAGCTGCGGGACACACGTGCCAGCGACCAGGAGGTGGTCCAGCAGACCCGTGCCCGCCACATCCTCATCCAGCCCAGCGAAGTGGTCTCCCCGGAGGATGCCCGCACGCGCCTGCAGAACCTCTACGCCCGTATCGAGGACGGTGAGTCCTTCGAGGAAATGGCCCGCGCCCATTCCGACGACAGCGGCAGCGCCTCCCAGGGGGGTGATCTGGGCTGGATCAATCCCGGCCAGTTGGTCCCGGACTTCGAGGAAGTCATGGACGGGCTGGAACCGGGGGAGATGAGCGAACCCTTCGAGACCCGGTTCGGCTGGCACATCGTGCGAGTGGAGGAGCGCCGGGAGCACGACAGCACCGACGAGCGGCGCCGGGCCCAGGCAGTGCAGCAGATCCGCGAACGCAAGAGCGACGAGACGCTGGAGAACTGGTTGCGGGAGCTGCGGGACGACGCCTACGTGGAGCTGCGGCTGGACCGCTGATGGCGACGCAACGTCCGCCCCTGCTGGCGCTGACCGTCGGTGAACCCGCCGGCATCGGCCCGGATCTCGCGGTGACGCTCGCGAGCCGCGGCGCCCTGACCGACACCGTCCTGGTGGGCGATCCGGCGGTGCTGAGCGGGCGCGCCCGCCAGCTCGGGCTTGATCTGCCTCCCATCCGTGAATGCGCTGCCGCCGAGGCCACACCCGGCGGCGAGGAATTACAGGTGCTGCCTGCCCGGGTGGCCTCGGCGGTCACCCCTGGACGGCTGGATGCCGCCAACGGCGCAGCCGTGGTGGAGATGCTGCGCCTCGCCGGCGAGGGCGCCCGTAGCGGCGCCTTCGACGCCATCGTCACGGCGCCGCTGCACAAGGGCGTGATCAATGACGCCGGCATTCCCTTCTCCGGTCATACCGAGTTCTTCGCCGAACTCACCGGTGCCGCACTACCGGTGATGATGCTGGTGGCCGGCGAGCTGCGCGTGGCCCTGGTGACCACCCACCTGCCGCTACGGGAGGTAGCGGACGCCGTGACGGCGGACCGCCTGGAGCAGATCACACGCATCCTGGTGCGCGACCTGCAGGTGAAGTTCGGCCTGGACCGCCCACGGGTTCTGGTCAGCGGTCTCAACCCCCACGCCGGCGAGGGCGGTCATCTGGGCCGCGAGGAGCTGGAGATCATCGAACCGGTGCTGGAGCGCCTGCGCCGGGACGGCCTCGACCTGCACGGCCCGCTGCCGGCGGACACCCTATTCACCCCCGGGACGCTCGCCAGCGCCGACGCCGTGCTGGCGATGTATCACGATCAGGGGCTGCCCGTACTCAAGCACGCCGGTTTCGGCCACGCGGTCAATGTCACCCTCGGGCTGCCGATCATCCGCACTTCAGTGGACCACGGCACCGCGCTGGACCTTGCCGGCACGGGGCGTGCCCGGGGCGGGAGCCTGGACGCGGCCCTGGCACTGGCCCGTGAGCTGGTGTGGCGATCCCGCCAGGCGACCGCGGACGAACGGGCATGAGCAACGGCCACCGGCCGCGGAAGCGTTTCGGCCAGAACTTCCTCCACGATCGCCATGTCATCGACCGCATCCTGCGCGCGGTGGCGCCGCAACCGGGCGACCCGCTGGTGGAAATCGGCCCCGGCCAGGGCGCGCTCACCGGAGCACTGCTGCACGCCGCCGGACGCCTGGAAGCGGTGGAGATGGACCGTGACCTGGTGCCGGCGCTGGAGGAGCGCTTCAGCGGGGTGGGCGAGTTCCGCGTCCACCAGGGTGATGCCCTGGCGTTCGACTTCCGGCGCTGCCACCAGGGCACCGGCCTGCGCCTGGTGGGGAATCTCCCCTACAACATCTCCACCCCGCTGCTGTTCCACCTGCTGGCCCAGGCCGGCGCCATCCGGGACATGCACTTCATGCTCCAGCGGGAAGTGGTGGACCGCATGGTGGCGCAGCCGGGCAGCCGCACCTACGGACGCCTGTCGGTGATGGTGCAGTACCAGTGCCGGGTAGAACGGCTTTTCACGGTGCCGCCGGGGGCGTTTCGTCCGGCACCGGCTGTGGATTCGGCGGTGGTACGACTGCAACCGCGACCGGAAGTGGACCCGGCCGGCGACGAAGCCCGCCACCTGGCGCGCGTCGTCACCGCCGCCTTCGCCCAGCGGCGCAAGACCTTGCGCAATACCCTGCGCGGCGTGCTCACCGCGGAGGACATGGAGGCCTGCGGGGTCGACCCCACCCAGCGGGCCGAACAATTGACGCTGGACACCTTCCTGCAGCTTGCCGCGCGGCTGCGTGATTCGCGACACTAAGGCGAACCGACACCGAGCCACCACCGGCGGGAGCCTTCGTGACACCCTACTCCACCATTCTCCTGGCCGTGGATTTCACCCCGGATGCCGGCCGTATCGCCGCGCGCGCCCGTCAGCTCGCCCACGCCAGTGACGCGCGACTGCATCTGGTTCACGTGGTGGAGCACATCCCCATCGACGCCGCCGGGGAATTCCTCGGCCCGCCGCAAGAGGATCTGCACGAGCAGATGATCGCCACGGCCCAGGAACGCCTCGCCGAATACGCGCGTGCCGAAGGGCTCGAACATGCTGACCGCCACGTCACCGCGGGCTACACCAAGTACGAGATCCTCGAACACGCCGAGGCCATCGACGCCGACCTCATCGTGGTCGGCAGCCACGGCCGCCACGGTCTGGCACTGCTGCTCGGCTCCACCGCCAACGCGGTGCTGCACGGCGCCCCGTGCGACGTGCTGGCAGTGCGACTGTAGCGTCCTACACGGAGATGAGCAGAGTCACCACGGTGCCGATAATGACAACTGCCGCCAGCACGGCGAGCGGATCGATCGTGGGGAATCGCTTGCGACGAAATGACATGGGTCCATCCTCATTGCCTTGTCCGGCGTTCTCGTGACCGGTCAAAGGTTCTTGTTGGCGATATTGCTTGAAGGGCGATACCGACTGGTACCGCGCGACCTGACATTTTTCGTATATAAGTTGCTGAGTATCCCAGACACTTCCTTTCCGGTACAAGCCATTTCGCCATCGGCCGCCGCCGCTGACGCCCCCGTTGCACCCCTGAACGCCCCTTTCTGGCGACACCTTGAGCCGTTACACTGTCGCATTCGGGCTGGTCCGGCCGACAGTGGCGGTCTCCAGGGACACAGCCGGCGTCATGTATCGAGGCGAGAGCATCCCCATGAGCACGAATCCCCTGAGGGCCCTCGGCGAGCTGGGCCAGAGTGTCTGGTACGACAACATCCACCGAGACATGCTGGACAACGGTGAGCTGGCACGGCTGGTGGCGGACGATGGTCTGCGCGGGGTGACGTCGAACCCGACCATCTTCGACAAGGCCATCTCCGGCGGCGACACCTACGATGGCGCCATGGCGGAGGCCCTGCGACACAACCCGGAACTGGGGGCAGCCGAGCTGTTCAACCACCTGGCGGTGGCCGACATCCGTGACGCCGCCGACGTCATCTACCCGGTGTACCAGCGCACCGACGGTGTCGACGGCATGGTGAGCATGGAAGTCTCCCCGGCTCTTGCCCACGACACCGACGGCACCATCGCCGAGGCCCGGCGCCTGTGGGCGTGGATGGACCGCCCCAACGTCATGGTCAAGGTACCCGCGACGGCGGAGGGCGTGCCGGCCATCGAGACGCTGATCGCCGAGGGCATCAACGTCAACGTGACGCTGCTGTTCTCCCTGCGCCGCTACGCCGAGGTGGTGGACGCCTACCTCGCCGGCCTGCAGCAGCGCGCCCGCCGCGGCGAGGCGGTGGACCGAGTGCGCTCCGTTGCCAGCTTTTTCGTCAGCCGCGTGGACAGCGCCATCGACCCGGGCCTGGACGGTGAGCTCGCGGGGCTGCGCGGCACCGCGGCCATCGCCAACGCCAAGTGCGCCTACCGCCACTTCGAGGAGGTCTTCGACGGTTCCCGCTTCGAGGACCTGCGCGCGCTGGGCGCCCGGGAGCAGCGCCTGCTCTGGGCCAGCACCGGCACCAAGAACCCGGACTACAGTGACGTCATGTACGTGGAGGCGCTGATCGGCGACCGCACCGTGAACACACTGCCGCCGGCCACCTATGACGCCTACCGTGACCACGGCCAGCCCCGGGCGCGCATCCACGATGACATGGATCAGGCTCCGGAGACCCTGCGCCGGCTGGAGCAGGCCGGCATCGACCTGGCCGAGGTCACCGCGACCCTGGAGCGCGACGGCGTGCAGGCCTTCCTGGACTCCTACAACAACCTGTTGAAGAGCCTCGACGAGAAAGCCAAATCCATTGCCGCCTGAAGACAACAAGGCCAGACACCCGATGATCATGACCGACAGCGAGCGCTACAACATCGAAGTGGACGTGGAGCCCGCGTACCTGGACGAAGAATCGGAGCCGGAAGAGGACCGGTTCGTCTTCAGTTACACGGTCACGATCCGCAACACCGGGGACGTCCCCGCGCGCCTGATCAGTCGCCACTGGGTCATTACCGATGCCAACGGCGACGAGCGGGAGGTGCGCGGCGAAGGCGTGGTCGGCGAGCAGCCGCACCTGGAACCCGGCAAGGGCTTCCGCTACACCAGCGGTGCCATGCTGGAGACCCCGGTGGGCAGCATGCACGGCTCCTACGAGCTGCTGGCCGATGACGGGGTCACCTTCACGGCAGAAATCCCGCCGTTCACCCTGGCCGGCCCGCGCACCCTTCACTGAACCGGATCGAACCCAGCGGTGGCTATTTATTGTATTGGCGACATCCAGGGCTGTAACAGCGAGCTCCAACGACTACTGGAGCAGCTACGGTTCGACCCCGCCCATGATCGCCTCTGGTTCGTCGGCGATATCGTCAACCGCGGCCCCGAGTCCCTGGAGGCGCTGCGTTTCGTCCACTCCCTGGGCGACAGCGCGATTACCATCCTCGGCAATCACGACATCCACCTGCTGGCATGCTGGCGGGGCTACGCGGAGCCGAAGCCGGCCGACACCATCCAGGAGATCCTGGACGCCCCTGACTGCGACGAGCTCCTGCACTGGCTGCGCCATCGCCCGCTGATGCACGAGGATACTTCCCTGGGCTACGCCATGCTTCACGCGGGCCTGTACCCGGGCTGGACCCTGCAGGACGCCCGCGCCCTCGCTCCCGAGGGCGAAGCCGCCCTGCAGGCGCCGACGGACCGGTTCGACGCCTTCATGGCCCAACTCTACGGGGACAAGCCGGACCGCTGGTCGCCGGAGCTGGAAGGCTGGGACCGGCTGCGGTTCATCATCAACGCCTTCACCCGCATGCGCTACTGCGACGCCCAGAAACGCATGCTGATGGACTACAAGGGCGCCCCCGAGACGCGTCCGGACGGCCACTACCCATGGTTCCAGACGCCGGGCCGCAAACCCGTGGGCGAGCCGCTCACGGTCGTCAGCGGGCACTGGTCCACCCTGGGATTCGAGGAAGGCGATGGCTTCATCACCATCGACACAGGCTGCCTCTGGGGCGGCACCCTCACCGCCATCCGCCTGGATGGCGTACGCGAGCGGGTGGCCTGCAAGTGCGAGGGGGCTCGCAGACCGGGGCGTTGAGCGGATGCTGGAGATCGCGGTGCGCGCCGCTCCTACGTAGGTGTGGGGCGGGTTCTGCCGCGATCTGCGCCGGACGGTGCATCAAGATGCACCCTGCGGGTGCCCCGGCCCTGCGCCCTACCATGGCGTAGGGGCCCTCGCCCCGGCACGGTGCCATGGCGTCGTGTGCCCCCACCTCGGCGCCGTGCGATGGCGCATGGGAAACAGGGACCCAACGCCCTGCCACGGGTGCACCCACCCCGGCGCCATGCTCTGGCGTAGGGTGCATCTTGATGCACCGCCTGCACCGCCCGCCGCCGAAAACCACGGCGCACCCCGCGCATGGCACACGGAATCACGTCACCCAACCTGCCAGCGTCAGCACTGCAACCGCCACCAGCCACACCATCAGGGTGCGGAATAGCAACTGCCGCGCCTCCTGCACCCAGGTCTCCAGGCGCTCGCCCGGAGCGGCCTCGTCGTCAGGCCACCGCAGCGCGCCCATGCCTGCGCCCTGCAGCGCCGCGCGGTGGCCGTCGCCCTCGCTGGCGTGGGCCTGCTGCCAACCGCGCCAGGCATCGCCCAGGCTGCCGGCGATACCAAACGCCAGGGCGCTCAGACGCGCGGGGATCCAGCCAAGCCCGAGGAACAGGATCTGCGCGTACTGGCGCAGGCGTTCACCCGGCTCCCGTGCCCGGGCGGCGTAGCGCCATAGCAGGTAGCTGAGCCGGTAGAGCACGATGCCCGCCGGGCCCGCCAGCAGGAACCAGAAGATGGTGCCGAACACCGTATCGCCCCCGCGCTGAAAGGCGCCGGCCAGGGCCGCCCGTAACTGGGCGCGCGGTTCCTCGGGCACCACTACGCCAGGCGCCAGTTCACGGGCAGCATGGTGGGCCTCCGCGACATCGCCGGCGGCAATCGCCCGGTCCAGGTCATCCAGACGCCGGTCGATCCGCCCTTCGCCCAGTGCCCAGACCAGCAGAACCAGTCCAAGGCCAAGCTCCATGACGCCCAGCAGCCTGTCCGCCAGCAGCCACTGCAACACTCCCACAAGCGCCACCGGCGGCACGAGCACGAGCAGCATCCCGACAAGCCCGTCCCAGAGCCCCCAGCCCGCGACCGTCCCCCGCACGCGCTCCAGCGCCTGGAGTTGTCGCTGCTCGTCGCGCCAGGGCAGATGCCCGTCGAGACGGCCGTGCAGCCAGAGCGCAACAATAATGGCGATCAAATGCATGCCCGAAGCCCCTTACGTTTGTGCCGCCAACCGCTCATGCAGCAGCGCCCAGTCGAACGCCGGCCCGGGATCGGTCTTGCGGCCCGGGGCGATGTCGCTGTGCCCTACCACCTGCGCCGGGCCAATGCGTGGGTAGGCGGCCATGATGGCACGGCACAGCGGCGCCAGGGCAGCGTACTGGGGCGCAGTGTAGGGCGTCGAATCAGTGCCTTCCAGTTCGATGCCGATGGCGAAATCATTACACGCCTCGCGTCCGGCCCATTGGGAGCGGCCCGCGTGCCACGCGCGCCGATGCAGGGGCACGTACTGGATCAGGGCGCCGTCCCGACGCAGGAACAGATGAGCGCTCACCCGCAGATGGGCAATTTCCCCGTAGAAGGGGTGAGCATCGGGATCCAGAGTATTGGTGAACAGTGCATGCACACCATCACCGCCGAACTCGCCGGGGGGCAAGCTGATGCCGTGAAGTACCAGCAGTTCCGGCTCCACCCCTGCCGGGCGGGCATCCTGATTGGGGGAGTGCGCCTGGCGGGCGGAGACCACCCGGCCGCTGTTCAGGTCGATCCGGGGCTGTGATACCACGACGCCTCCCTCATCAGCCGCTGCGGCGGAATGGTACCATCCCCGAGGCACGGGCGGCGTAGCGCCGGGCCCACGACCGGCGACAGCACCGGTGCGTGGGCCTATACTCGGGAACCGTGCCATGGAGAGAGCGAACCGCGCATGACCCCGGACGCCCTGGTCGATCGACTGGACAACCTCACCTCTCTGCCTGGCGCCTATTATCGCGTCGAGCAACTGATCGCCGACCCTCACGCCACGGTGAACGAGGTCAGCACGGCGCTCAGCGGTGACCCGGCCATGGCGCGCCGCATGCTCGGCGTGGTCAACAGCGCCTTCTACGGCTTTCCCAGTCGCATCGAGTCCATCCCCATGGCCATCACGATTATCGGCGCCCGCAGCCTGCGGGATCTGATGCTGGGCATGGCCGTCTCCCGAGCCTTCCGCGAGATCGACACCGATCTGCTGGATTTGAAACGGTTCTGGGAGCACTCCATCTACTGCGGGCTCATGGCCCGAGCCCTGGGACGGGAAGCGGGCCGCCGGGAGACGGAACGGCTGTTCCTCGCCGGCCTGTTTCACGATCTCGGCAAACTGGTGATCTACCAGGTATCACCCCGTCAGGCGGAAACCGTCCTGCGGCAGCTGGGTAGCGGGGAGCAGACGCTGGAAGAGCTGGAGCAGACGTACATCGGCTGCGATCACGCCGCGGTCGGCCGGGAGCTGCTGCGGCGCTGGCA
>SLMR01000122.1 GCA_007133445.1 Aquisalimonas sp.
ACCCCGGAGACACGATGGCGACCCCTGGCAAATGCGTGGCAGCCCTGGGCCAGCACCCGTGCGGTGTCGACCCCCGGGAGAATCTGGCCCGCACCGAGGCCGGCATCCGGGAGAGCGCCGGTGGCGGTGCGAATCTGGTGTTGTTGCAGGAACTCCACCGCACACCGTACCCCTGCCAACAGGAGGATCCGGCGGTCTTCGACCTGGCCGAGCCGGTACCTGGCCCGACCACCGACCGCCTCGGCGAACTGGCCCGGGAACTGGGTGTGGTCATCGTGGGTTCGGTGTTCGAGCGGCGCACGGCCGGGCTCTACCACAACACGGCCGTGGTGCTGGACAGTGACGGCCGGCTGGCCGGACGGTATCGCAAGATGCACATCCCGGACGATCCCGGGTACTACGAGAAGTTCTACTTCACCCCGGGCGACACCGGCTTCGAACCGGTTGACACCAGCGTCGGCCGCCTCGGTGTGCTTGTCTGCTGGGATCAGTGGTTTCCCGAGGCGGCACGCCTGATGGCGCTCGCCGGGGCGGAGGTGTTGCTCTACCCCACCGCCATCGGCTGGGCGCCAGAGGACGACACCGACGAGCAGGAACGCCAGCGCGACGCCTGGATCACCGTGCAACGGGCCCACGCGGTGGCCAATGGTCTGCCGGTGCTCGCCTGCAACCGTTGCGGCACGGAACCCGACCCCGCCGGCCAGGGTGGCGGCGCCCGGTTCTGGGGCAGCAGCTTCGCCGCCGGCCCCCAGGGCGAGATCCTCGCCCGAGCCGGTGCCGACGCAGCGGAGGTGCTCATCACGGAACTGGACCTCCGGCGCACCGACACCGTCCGCCGGATGTGGCCGTTCCTGCGGGATCGGCGGGTGGACGCCTACGGTGATCTGCTCCGCCGTTTCCGCGATTGAATCCGTTTTTCCTTACTTGACAAGGACATAGAGGACAGCCGTATGATCCTGATCCTGGAGCCTGACATCGATGCCACCAGCGAGCCCTACCAGAAGCTCATGGCGTACCTGGACGAACTCGACGGCATCGACCACCGCGTCCACCAGGTGTACGGCACCGAGCAGGTGCTGACCGAGGTCTACCTGATCGGCAACACCGCCAGCCTGGATGAACGGGAGATGGGCAGCCTGCCGGCAGTGGAGCGCGTCATCCGGATCTCCGACGCCTACCGGATTCTGGGCCGCCACCGGGATGACGAGCGCGAGGCGAGCTTCTCCTACAACGGCGTGGAGTTCAGCCAGGACAATCTGCACGTGTTTGCCGGGCTCTGCGCGGTGGACAACCGGCAGAACGTGGAGCGCATGTTCCAGATCCTGGCCGAGCACGGGCAGACCTGCGCGCGGATGGGCGCCTACAAGCCACGCACGAACCCCTACTCGTTTCAGGGTCACGGCGCTGACTGCCTGCCCTGGGTCTTCGAGCTCGCCGGCAAGTACGGCATTCGGGTCATTGCCATGGAGATCACCCACGACCGGCAGATCGACGAGATCGAACGGGCGCTGGAGGCCACCGGCAACCCCACGGGCGTGATGCTGCAGATCGGCACCCGTAACACCCAGAACTTCGAGCTGCTGAAATTCGCCGGACGGCAGAGCCGCTTCCCGGTACTGCTCAAGCGCGGCTTCGGCATCACCCTGGAAGAATCCCTCAATGCCGCCGAATACCTGGCCACCGAGGGCAACAGCAGCGTGGTGTTCTGCCTGCGGGGCATGAAGACCAACATGGGCGATCCGCACCGGAACTTTGTCGACTTCGCCCATGTCCCCGTCGTCAAGCGCCTCACCCGCATGCCGGTATGCATTGACCCGTCCCATTCCGTGGGCTCCCGGGCGGCCTCGCCGGACGGCCTGCTGGACATGATGCATGCCACCGCCCAGGGCGTGATTGCCGGGGCGAACATGGTGCTGGTGGACTTTCACCCGGACCCGAAACGCGCGCTGGTGGACGGGCCCCAGGCGCTGACACCGGACGAAATGCAGTATTTCCTGGATGATGTCCGGATCGCCCGCGAGGCCTACGAGCGCCGGCGCGACCTTGCCGGCGCGCATCTTGGAATCCAGTAGAAAGCGGATGAACGAGCAACTGCAGACCCCTCTTTCCCCGGGCATTCCGCGGGACGGCCGTCAGGTCAGCTGGACCGGGCTGCACGGCAGTGCCGCCGCCCTGGCGCTGAGCCGGTTGCTGGAACGCCGGCCCGGCGTGGTGCTCGCCGTCACCGCCACCTCCCAGGAGGCCCAGCGGCTGGAGACGGAGCTGCGCTTCTATCTGGACGAGCGCACCCCGATCCTGCCGTTCCCGGACTGGGAGACGCTGCCCTACGACGTCTTCTCCCCGCACCAGGACATCGTCTCCCAGCGCCTGGCCACCCTCTACCGGCTCCCGGACACCGATCACGGCGTATTGATCGTGCCGGTCCCCACGCTCATGCAGCGGCTCGCACCGCGCAGCTACCTGGATGCGGCCGGACTGATGGTACGCAGCGGTGACCAGCTCGATCTCGACCGCATGCGCACCCGCCTGGAGCAGGCCGGCTACCGCAACGTGCCGGAGGTCATGGAGCATGGCGAGTTCGCCGTGCGCGGCGCCCTGCTGGACCTCTTCCCCATGGGCAGCACCACGCCCTACCGCATCGACCTGTTCGACGACGAGGTCGACACCATCCGCACGTTCGACCCGGAGACGCAGCGCACCGTGGACCGCGTCACCGAGGTGCGCCTGCTGCCCGGGCGTGAGTTCCCCGTGGACGACGATGCCATTACCCGCTTCCGCAAGGGGTTCCGCGCCGCGTTCAGCGGCGACCCGACCCGCAGCCGTATCTACTGTGACGTCAGCGACGGCGTGATGCCCAACGGCATCGAGTACTACCTGCCGCTGTTCTTCGAGGAGACGGCCACGCTGTTCGACTACCTGCCGGCGAACGCCATGCTCTACCTGGAGCAGGCGGCGTCCGACGGCGTGCCGGCGTTCTGGGAGGAAATCCAGAACCGCTTCGAGCAGCGCGGCCACGACCGTGACCGGCCGCTGCTGCCGCCGGAGCAGCTCTTCCTGGACCCGGACCGGTTGACCGGCCACCTGGACGCACTCAGCGGCGTCCGCGTGGAACAGGAAACCGAGGCGGAGCTCGCCCGCGGCCCCGCGCCCGGGCGCGTGCGCCACGCTGTCCGGCCTCTGCCGGGCCTCACCCTCCACGAGCGCCAGGACGAACCCGATCGCCAGGAAGTGCAACAGTTCATCAATGGGTTCGACGGCCGCTGCCTGTTCGTTGCCGAGACCGCCGGCCACCGGGAAACGCTGCTGGAATCCCTGGGTCGCCAGGGCATCCAGCCACGCACCGTCGCCAGCTGGCAGGAGTTCCTGGACAGCGATATCCCGGTCGCCATGACAGTGGCGGCGCTGGATCGTGGCCTGATCCTCGACCAGCCCGGCCTGGCCGTCATCCCCGAGGCAGTGCTGTTCGGCGACCGCGCGCAGCAGCGCCGCCGACGCCGACAGCAGGAGCGGGACCCGTCACTGATCATCAAGGATCTCAATGACCTGAACATCGGTGCTCCAGTTGTTCATGAAGATCACGGCGTCGGCCGCTACATGGGCCTGCAGCGGCTGGAGGTGGGGGATTTCCCCACCGAGTTCCTGACCCTGGAATATGCCGGTGGCGACAAGCTCTACGTGCCGGTGTCGTCGCTACACCTGATCAGCCGCTACACCGGCGCTGAGGAGTCCCAGGCCCCGCTGCACCGCCTCGGGGGCGACCAGTGGGAGAAGGCGCGGCGCAAGGCGGCGGAGAAGGCCCGGGACGTGGCCGCGGAACTGCTGGATGTGTACGCTCGGCGCGCGGCGCGCAGCGGCCAGTCCCTGAGCAGTGATCCGGACGAGTACGAGCGCTTCGCCGAGGCCTTTCCCTTCGAAGAGACGCCCGACCAGCAGGACGCCATCGACGCCGTGCTGGCGGATCTGGTCTCGGACCAGCCCATGGACCGGGTGGTCTGCGGCGACGTGGGCTTCGGCAAGACCGAGGTGGCCATGCGGGCTGCGTTCGTCGCCGTGCAGGCCGGCCAGCAGGTCGCCATGCTGGTGCCCACCACCCTGCTCGCCCAGCAGCACTACCAGACCTTCCGCGATCGCTTCGCCGACTGGCCGGTGCGCATCGGCATGCTGTCGCGGTTCAACAGTGCCAAGGAAACGAAGGAGACCCAGGCGGCGCTGGCCGACGGCACCCTGGATATCGTCATCGGCACCCACCGCATGCTTCAGGGGGGCATGGAGGCGAAGCAGCTCGGACTGGTGATCGTGGACGAGGAGCACCGCTTCGGCGTGCGTCAGAAGGAGAAGCTCAAGCAGCTCCGCGCCGAAGTGGACCTGCTGACCCTGACCGCCACACCCATCCCGCGCACCCTGAACATGTCCCTGTCGGGATTGCGGGATCTCTCCATCATCGCCACGCCGCCGGCACGCCGACTGGCGGTGAAGACCTTCGTCAACGAGTGGAACGACACCCTGATCCAGGAGGCGTGCCTGCGCGAGATCAAGCGCGGCGGTCAGGTCTACTTCCTGCACAACGACGTGGACACCATCGCCCGCACCGCCGAGCGCCTGGAGGACATGGTGCCGCAGGCGCGGGTGGGCATCGCCCACGGGCAGATGCCGGAGCGGGACCTGGAACGCGTGATGCTGGATTTCTACCACCAGCGCTACAACGTGCTGGTATGCACGACGATCATCGAATCCGGCATCGACATCCCCAATGCCAACACCATCATCATGAACCGCGCTGACCGCTTCGGCCTGGCGCAGCTGCACCAGCTGCGTGGCCGGGTCGGCCGCTCCCACCACCGCGCCTACGCCTACCTGATCGCGCCACCGCGCAAGGCCATGACGGCCGACGCGGCGAAGCGGCTGGATGCGATCTCCGCCCACGAGGATCTGGGCGTCGGCTTCACGCTGGCCAGCCACGACCTGGAGATCCGCGGTGCCGGGGAGCTGCTGGGCAGTGGTCAGAGCGGACAGATGGCGGAGGTCGGTTTCAGCATGTACAACGACCTGCTGGAGCGCGCGGTGAAGGCGCTGAAGAGCGGCAAGGAACCCGCCCTGGACCGTCCCATGCACCACGGCGCGGAGGTGGACCTGCGCCTGCCCGCGCTGATCCCGGAAGACTACCTGCCGGACGTCCACGCCCGGCTGGTGCTTTACAAGCGCATCGCCAACGCCCGGAGCGAAGACGCGCTGAAGGATCTGCAGGTGGAGATGATCGACCGCTTCGGGCTGCTGCCCGAGCCCACCCGCAACCTGTTCCGCGTCACCGCGCTGAAGCTGCAGGCAGAGGCGTTCGGCATCGTGCGCGTGGAAGCCGGCGTGGACAGCGGCACCCTGGTGTTCGGGGATGAAGCGCTGGTGGATCCTGGCGCACTGGTGGACCTGATCCAGTCACAGCCCCAGCGCTTCCGGCTCGAAGGTCAGCACCGGCTGCGGATCATCCAGGAGATGCCGGAGCACGAGGACCGCTTCACCGCCATCGAGGATCTGCTCGGCCGCCTGCGCCTGCGTGACGCTGCCTGACCACAGGTGGCACACCCGGGGCGCAACGGGCACACTGGAATGATTCCGGATCTCTGGAGTGACTGCATGTTCGTCAACCGCAAGGCCATACACGCTGGCGCCACCTGCTGCGCGCTCACCCTTGCATCCCTGTTCGCCGGAGGTGCCGCGGCCGACACGCAGCTTTACCAGGTGGAGATCATTGTCTTCACCCAGAGCGGCGGCGAATCGGGAACGCCGGAACACTGGCCGGTCCGCCCTGACCCCGTCGGTTTCCAGGACTACGCGGAGCTGCGCGAGGATGGTGAACCCAGCGCCTCGGCATTCCGGACCGTGGAGGGCGGCGATCTGGAACTGAACACCGTGGCACGTCGCCTGGACGACGCCGGTGATTACCGGGTCCTGGAACACATTGCC
Source organism: Aquisalimonas sp. (assembly GCA_007133445.1). Next base: position 5,959 of record SLMR01000122.1, read on the forward strand.
TGGGTGCAGCCCGGTTACGGGCGTGACCGCGCACCGGCAGTCGCCTTGCCGCCCGGGGAAGAACCGCCAGTCACGCCTGACAACGGTGAGGATCCGCTGGATGTCGACGGTATCGCCGCGGGCCCGCTGGGTACCGACCTGGAACTGACCCCGCGCCCGCCCGAGGGGCTCTCGGGAGGCCTGCGCGTCTGGCGTGAGCGTTTCCTGCACGTGGAAACAGATTTCCGCTGGCTGGAACCGGGGGCGGACGAGGAACCGGAACCCCGGGCCGCCTTTGCCACCGCGGCGCTGGAGGATCAGGAACCGGTGGTGGTCATGCAGGAGCGCCGACGCATGCGCAGCGAGGAACTGCACTACCTGGATCATCCCCGCATGGGGCTGCTGATCCACGTCAAGCCGGTGGACGACTAGAAGTGCCAACGGGCCGTGAGACCGCCCTCATGGAGCAGATCGTCGGGGAACCCCCAGTACTGGGTCTGCACATCGGCAGCCACATCCAGACGCTCGGTCAGCCGCAGCCCGAGCCCCACCCCGAAGGCAAGCCGCCCCTGGGTGCGGCTGCGAACGTCGTTGTCCAGGTGACGGACGACACCGCCCAGGCGCACACGGTGGAACACGCGCTCGGTAACAAAGGTGTTCAGGGCCAGGTACGCGCCACCCTGCCGCAGGTCGGCGTCGGCACCTCCCCGTGACAGCGGCTCACTCGTGGCGGCGAGTTCGAACTCCAGGGCGATGTTCGAGCGCGGGGCCTCCGCGTGACGGTAAGGCAGTTTCCAGCCCAGGAGCATGGCACCACCGTACCCCTCCTGGAACCCTTCCAGTTTCATGACGCGCGCGCCGCCCCCCAGGTACCAGGACGTATCGTCTGTCTCACTGGCCTGAACCGCCGGCAGGACCAGTACTGCCACAACGGCGACGGCCGCGGCCCGCCCCCCTGCTCGCCTCCACCAGTTCATGCGCTGTCCTCGCGTTCGCGCTGCTTGGCGCGTTCCCAGGCGGCCTCCTTGGCGGCCATGTCGGTGCCTGACAGTTCCCCCTCGCCGGCCCGCACGGCCGTCTCCATGGACCGGAAGCGCCGCTCGAACTTGGCGTTGGCTCGCCGTAACGCCCGCTCGGGATCAACACCCAGATGGCGCCCGAGATTGGCGCAGGCAAACAGCAGATCGCCGAACTCCTCTTCCTGCTCCTGCTGACTCCCCGAGGTACGCGCCTCTTCCAGCTCGGCGATCTCCTCGCGCACCTTGGCAATCACGCCATCCGCATCCGGCCAGTCGAAACCCACGCGGGCGGCGCGGCGGGTGAGCTTGGCGGCGCGGGTCAGGCCGGGCAGGGTCGCCGGCACGTGGGCCAGGGCGGAATCGTCCTCGTCACGGCGGCCCCGGCGTTCCTCGGCCTTGAGTGCCTCCCAGGACGGTGGCGGTGCGGCACGGCTGGCGTCATCGCCGAACACGTGCGGATGGCGGCGGACCATCTTGTCGTGAATCCCCCGGGCGACGTCCTCGAAATCGAACGCGCCCTGCTCCTGCGCCATCCGGGCGTGGAACACCACCTGGAACAGGAGATCCCCGAGCTCGTCGCGCAGGTCTGCCATGTCCTCCCGCTCGATCGCGTCAGCGACCTCGTAGGCCTCCTCCAGGGTGTAGGGGGCAATGGAATGGAAGTCCTGTTTCAGGTCCCAGGGACACCCCTGAAGGGGGTCCCGCAACCTGGCCATCAGGGACAGCAGATCGTGCAGTGCGCTCACTCGCCTGGCTCCTCGGCGCCCAACCATCGCGGCTCACGTTACCACAGCTCCCGGCCACGCCGCCGAGCGCTGACGACACATGACCATTGAGTCATGTATCAACGCCGTTTAGGCTTGATGACTGGAGCCGCCGACGCGGGTGCGTTGGGGCGGGGGCCGCTGGTTTGACAGTCGCGCCCGCTTCTGTACCGTCTCCGGGTTCTGGCGGACTGACATGAACACTTCAGGGGATGCCTTAGTGACACGGACAACGCGCAAACCGGTGACCGCTCGCGGGGAACAGACCCGGCAGAAGCTGCTCGCTGCCGCCGAATCGGAGTTCGGGGAAAAAGGCTTCCACCAAGCGTCGGTCAGCAGCATCACCCGCTGCGCCGGAGTCGCCCAGGGGACGTTCTACATCTACTACGACTCCAAGGAAGAGATCCTGCGCGAACTGGTCCGGTTCATGAACCGCAAGCTTCGCCACACGCTCACGCGCGCGACCCACGGCATTACGGACCGGGTCGAAATCGAGCGCGTCGGGCTTGAGGCGTTCCTGCGCTTTGCCATGGAGGACAAGAATCTCTACCGCGTGGTTCTGGAGTCGCAGTTCATCGACGAGTCGATCTACCGTGAGTACTACGAGCAGATGGCCCGGGTCTACACGGTGCGCCTGGAGAAAGCGCAGAAAGAGGGCCAGATCCGGCCGGGCTCGGCCTACGGCCAGGCCTGGGCGCTGATGGGCATGGCCTCGTTCCTGGGCCTGCGTTACCCGGTCTGGGAGGGCACCATGCCACCGGATGACGTCATGGAGGCAGCACTGGCCTTCATCCGCGGCGGTCTGGTACCGGAAGGTGAACTGCTGGCCGCCCATCCGAGCGAGGCCTGAGGTCCGCTCCCTGCCCGGTCCACGCGTCAGGGCAGTTCCGGGCAGGGAATCTCGATATCCGGGTTGCGCACGGTCTTCGCCAGCAGGCAGCTCAGGTAGACATCCGTGGCGCGCGTGCTGGCGCTTTCCGGCATCTCGTCCCGGGCCTCATCCAGGAGTTTCGCTCCCTTGCGCATGTATACCAGGCCCAGGTTGTACCGCGCCTCATGGTATTCCGGGTCGTGCTCCAGGGCGGTGGTGAACCCACGCACGGCGTCGTCCAGATCACCATCTGCGGCGGCCAGATTTCCGAGCTGGAACCAGGCGCGCGGCCGCTCCGGGTCCACTTCCACCAGTTCTGCATAGGCGCTGCGCGCCGCGGTGTCGTCACCGGCGGCTTCGGCTTCCAGCGCCTTCTGGTTCAGCTTCAGGGCCCGGTCACGGTCGTTCTGCTGAGGCGTGGCACAACCGGCAACCAGCGCTGCGGCGAGGATGATCACGCCAGCGCTGTGCCGGGCTCTGCTTGTCCTGTCCATGGCAAACCTCCGCTTGTGCTGTATCATTGCGCCTGGTTTCCCGCGGGCCGTTCAGTGGTCGCGCGGCGGGCCGAAAGGCGGCACCCTATCACAGACAGTGTCGCCTGCACCCGTCACCGCATCACACCACCCGCGTTCGAGCAACGAGACAGCGTCGTGAATCATGCAAGCTGACCAGACTCCCCTGCGCCGCCACACCGTGCCGGTCATCATCGGTAACGTCACCGTTGGCGGTGATGCCCCGGTGGTGGTGCAGTCCATGACCAACACCGACACCGCCGACGAGGTGGCCACCGCCGTGCAGGTAGCCGATCTCGCTCGTGCCGGCTCCGAGATCGTGCGGGTGCCGGTGAACAATGAGGCCGCAGCGGCGGCTGTTCCACACATTCGTGACCGCCTGGA
>SLMR01000311.1 GCA_007133445.1 Aquisalimonas sp.
CGCGCAGGTGGGGCTGGCGGTGCTCGGCGGGTCTGCCTGGGGCATCTTCATCATGCTCTGGCTCTGGTTCGCCGGATTCAACGTGCTGGAGGCGACGCTGCCATCGCTGATTTCCCGCTATGCACCCGGGGACGCCAAGGGCACGGCGCTCGGCGTCTATGCCACCAGTCAGTTCGGTGGTGCGTTCCTCGGCGGTGTTGCCGGTGGCGTGGTCTTCGGGCTCGGTGGCAGCGCCTGGGTGTTCCTGCTCTGCGCCGTCGCGACCGCCCTGTGGCTGGGGGCGCTACGCGGCATGACGCAGGTGCCCGATCTGCGTCGGGCAGCCATGGAGGAATCGTGACGGGCGGGTGTCTATCGTGCGCGCCGCAAACACGCTACATTGCCGGTTCGGGTTGCTGCAGGGAAGCGCGGCACCCGGGCCACACTGGAAAACTGGGAGGATCGACATGGCCCGTGGAGTGAACAAAGTTATCCTGATCGGCAATCTGGGTGCCGACCCGGAAGTCCGCTATAGCCCCAGCGGATCCGCGGTGACGAACACGCGGCTGGCAACCACCGATTCCTGGCGGGATCGCCAGACGGGGGAGCAGCAGGAGCGGACCGAGTGGCACCGCGTCGTGTTTTTCGGCAAGCTCGCCGAGATCGCCGGGGAGTACCTGCGCAAGGGTTCCAAGGTCTACGTGGAAGGGCGCCTGCAGACGCGCAAGTGGCAGGGTCAGGACGGACAGGACCGCTACACCACCGAGGTGGTCGCCAACGACATGCAGATGCTCGACGGCCGCGGTGGCGGCGGCTCCATGGGCGAGAGCAGCGGCAGCCGCAGCCAGGCGCAGCCGGCATCCCAGTCGTCGCCCGAACCGGCGGACGACTTCGACGACGATATCCCATTTTAGCGGCTATCAGAATGACGTGTGACGGTCTCATGGATAACCCTCGGTCAATCCGGGGGTTTTTTGTGCCCGGGCGTCTGCGTTGCAGGTGCTCGTGTCGGCCGACGACGCGAGCAATCCTCCTTGCGTGTCGATTCGGCGGGATAACCGCTTGCATTTGTCGTGAGACTGGGTAATCTGGGGTCGTAATAATCATTATAAGTGCAACCAATAAAAAATCACGGGTTGCATAAGACTGGAGGAGATCTGGAGATATGGCACCACGCCATGTGCGCAAGCCCCATTGTGTCCTGGGCCATCGCGCCGGGTCATCCGCTTTCCAGGCATTCCTTTCCCGTAATCCCGTTCATGATGCGGTTCCGGCCGGCGTTGCGCCGTGTCCGGGCCGTTCGTGCTGACAGCCAGTAAGGGGCCGATGTAATGGCGGATAGCAGCGTCGATCGTAACGACACTTTTCCGAAACTCCTGATTCGCAACGCCCGTGAGCGGCCGAACAGGCCGGCCATGCGTGAGAAGGATCTCGGCATCTGGCAGACCTGGACGTGGTCCGAGGTGCTGGGTGAGGTCCAGACGCTGGCCGGTGGTCTCATGACGCTGGGCCTGCAGCGGGATGACAAGGTCGCGACCATCGGCAACAACCGGCCGCAGCTGTACTGGGCCGTGGCCGCGGCCCAGTCCATGGGGGCCGTGCCGGTACCGGTCTACCAGGACTCGGGTGCGGACGAGATGCAGTTCGTGCTGGACCACGGCGACGTGCGCTTCGCGGTGGTCGAGGACCAGGAGCAGGTCGACAAGGTGCTCTCGGTCAAGGATCAGCTGCCCAAGCTGGAAGCGATCATCTACGAGGACCCCCGTGGGCTGCAGAACTACGACGAACCGTTTCTGTATTCCCTTGAGGCGATACAGGAGCGCGGTCGCGAGTATGCCGGTCAGCATCAGGGGTTCTTCGAGAGCGAGGCCGCCAAGGGCAAGGGCGAGGATCTCTCGGTCATCGTCTACACCTCGGGCACGACCGGCCGGCCCAAGGGCGTGATGCTCAGTTACGACAACCTGCTGAAGTCCGCGGAATATGCTACCGAGTTCGACGGCATTACCGAGAGCGACGAGACTCTGGCCTACCTTCCCATGGCCTGGGTGGGTGATCACTTCATTACCTACTGCCAGGGCTTCCTCAAGGGCTTCTGCCTGAACTGCCCGGAGTCGCCGGAGACGGTGGTCACGGATCTGCGCGAGATCGGTCCCACGTACTATTTCGCGCCGCCGCGCGTGTGGGAGAACCTGATCACCAGCGTGATGGTGCGCATGGAGAACGCCAGCCGCATCAAGCAGAAGATCTTCCACTACTACATGGGTCTGGCCCGGCGGGTCGGGGTCGACCTGCTCGAGGGCAAGGACGTCGGAACCTGGGACCGGATCAACTACGCCATTGGCAACGCGCTGGTGTATGGCCCGCTTCGCAACGTGCTGGGGTTCTCCCGCATCCGGCTGGCCTACACCGCCGGTGAGGCCATCGGGCCGGACATCTTCGATTTCTTCCGCTCCATTGGCATCAATCTGAAGCAGCTCTACGGCCAGACCGAATGCGCCGTGTACCTCTGCCTGCAGAAGGACAACGACGTGCGTCCGGACACCGTGGGTCCGCCCGGCGAGGGCGTGGAAATCCAGTTGGCCGAGAACGGCGAAGTGCTCTATCGCAGCCCCGGTGTGTTCATGGGGTACTACAAGAACGACGAAGAGACCCAGAAGACCAAGACACCGGACGGCTGGGTCCACAGCGGCGACGCCGGGATGTTCACCGAGGACGGTCACCTGCGCATCATCGACCGTGCCAAGGACGTGGGCCGGCTCAACGACGGCACCATGTTCAGTCCCAAGTTCGTGGAGAACAAGCTCAAGTTCCACCCGCACATCATGGAGGCGGTGGCGTTCGGCCACGAGCGTGATTCGGTGATGGCGTTCATCAACATCGACTTCGAGGCTCTGAGTAACTGGGCCGAGCGGGAGAACATCACCTTCACCGGCTACGTGGACCTGGCCAGCCGGCCGGAAGTCTATGACCTCATCCGTGAGGAGGTGGAGGCGGTCAACCGGGACCTTGCCTCGGATTCGGAGCTGGCGCCCATCCAGATCAACCGCTTCGTGATCCTGCACAAAGAACTGGACCCCGACGATGGCGAGATCACCCGCACACGCAAGGTGCGCCGGCGCATCATCAACGAGCGCTATGCCGAGCTCATCGACGCCCTGTATCGCGGCGACGAGAGTGCACACGTTGCGGCACCGGTGACCTACGAGGACGGCAGTACCGGCGTTCTCGAGGCGACGCTGCGCATCAGCGACGCCTCCGTCTACGACTATGAGCCCATGAAGAAGGCAGGATAAGCCGCCATGTCAGCACAACCACAACACCAGGCCTCCGGGCGTAACGCGGGGGAGACGCTGCTGAAGGTGGAGGACGTCCAGCTGTCGTTCGGCGGGGTGCACGCCCTGCGCAACGTCAGCTTCGAAGTCCGGCGCCGGCAGATCTTCTCCATCATCGGCCCCAACGGTGCAGGCAAGTCGTCGATGCTGAACTGCATCAACGGTTTCTACCATCCCACCGCCGGGACCATCACCTACAAGGGCGAGCCGCGAAAGCGCATGCGGCCGTTTAACGCGGCGAGCCAGGGGATCGCGCGGACCTTCCAGAACATCGCCCTGTTCAAGGGCATGAGTACCCTGGACAACATCATGACCGGGCGCCACCTGAAGGCGAAGGCATCGCTGCTGGAAAACGCCTTCTGGATCGGCCGTGCGCCGAAGGAGGAGCTGGAACACCGGCGATTCTGCGAGGAGATCATCGACTTCCTCGAGATCCAGCAGTACCGCAAGACCCCGGTGGGCACGCTGCCCTATGGCCTGCAGAAACGGGTGGAGCTCGGGCGCGCCCTGGCGGCCGAACCGGAACTGCTGCTGCTCGATGAGCCCATGGCCGGCATGAACCTGGAAGAAAAGCAGGACATGGCCCGGTTCATCCTGGACGTGAACGACCAGTTCGGCATGACCATCTGCCTGATCGAGCACGACATGGCCGTGGTCATGGACCTGTCCGATCACATCGTGGTGCTCGACCACGGCGAGAAGATCGGTGAGGGGGGGCCGGACGAGGTCAGCTCCAATCCGCGGGTCATCGAGGCCTATCTGGGCACCAAGCAGGAGGAGGCCTGACCATGGGGTTCATGAGTGAGTTCTATTACTTCATCGAGGTCCTGGTCGGGGGGCTACTGGCGGGGTCCATGTACTCGCTGGTGGCGCTGGGCTTCGTGCTGATCTTCAAGGCCTCCGGCATCTTCAACTTTGCCCAGGCCGCCATGGTGCTGTTCGCGGCGATGTTCATCGCCGGTATGAATCAGCGCTACGGCGTGCCGTTCTGGCTGGGCATTCCCATTACCATCGTGCTCATGATCGGCGTTGCCTGGATCATCGAGCGGGTGGTGCTGCGGCCCCTGGTGAACCAGGAGCCCATCATCATGTTCATGTCCACCATCGGCATCTTCTTCGCCCTGATCGGGTTCGCGGAGATTATCTGGGGCAGCCGTTCCCGGTCCCTGGACGTGGGCATTCCCACGGATCCCATCTTCATAGGCGAGATGCTCTTCCAGAGCTATGACCTGGTGGCCGGTATCACAGCCATTGTGCTGGTGCTTCTGCTGGCGCTGTTCGCCCAGCGAACGCGCATGGGTCGAGTGCTCCGGGCGGTTGCCGATGATCACCAGGCAGCGCAGTCCATCGGTATCCGTCTGAATACCGTCTGGGTGGTCGTCTGGTCCGTGGCCGGTTTCGTGGCCGTGGTGGCCGGCGTGGTCTGGGGCGGCAACCTGGGGGTGCAACCGGTGATGGTGGACGTCGCCTTCAAGGCACTGCCGGTGCTCCTGCTGGGCGGGCTCACGTCCATACCCGGAGCGATCATCGCCGGGCTGATTATCGGCGCCGGTGAGGCGCTGGCGGAAGTCTATCTCGGGCCCATCATCGGTGGCGGCATCGATAACTGGTTTGCCTACGTGATTGCCATGGCCTTCATGCTGTACCGCCCCGAAGGCATGTTCGGCGAACGGATCATCGAAAGGATCTAACAGCATGATTTATCGTGAATCCGGACAGTTCAAGACATCGTACGCGGCGGACCAGCGCATGCTGCCGATCGTCCAGGACCGCTTCTTCCTGGCAGTGATCATTGCCATTGCCCTGGCCCTGCCGTTCTTCGTCTCCAACTACGTGATCCAGGCGCTGCTGCTGCCGTTCCTGATCTACTCGCTGGCGGCCATCGGGTTGAACATCCTAGTGGGGTACTGCGGGCAGATCTCCCTGGGTACCGGTGGTTTCATGGCGGTGGGCGCGTTTGCCGCCTGGAACATGCTGGCGCGTATCCCCGATATGCCCATTCTGGTGGCGTTCGTGCTGGCGGGACTCATCGCCGCCGGGGCAGGGGTGCTTTTCGGCCTGCCGGCGCTGCGGATCAAGGGCTTCTACCTGGCGGTGACCACGTTGGCGGCTCAGTTCTTCCTGATCTGGCTGTTCCAGCGGCCCTGGTTCGTGGGCTACAGCCCCACCGGGGTGATCTCCGCCCAGACCATCGAGATCTTCGGTTGGCGGATCGACTCGCCCGTGGATCGCTACCTGTTCGCCCTGGCCGTCGTGATCATCATGGCCCTGATTGCCAAGAACCTGGTCAGTAGCATGAGCGGGCGAAAATGGATGGCCATACGCGACATGGACGTGGCCGCGGAAATCATCGGCATCCGGCCCATGTGGACGAAACTCAAGGCGTTCGCCGTGAGTTCCTTCTTCGTCGGGATTGCCGGGGTGCTCTGGGCCTATCTCTATCTGGGGCAGCTGGAGGCCGAGGCCTTCGACATCTATACGTCATTCGATGTGCTGTTCATGGTGATCATCGGCGGGCTGGGCTCCATCCTGGGGAGTTTCCTGGGCGCGGCCTTCGTGGTGCTGGTGCCCATCTTCCTGAACGTGGCCCCCGGCGCCGTGGGGCTGCCTCTAAGCACGGCCATGATCAGCTACGTGGAGATCTTCATCTTCGGTTCGCTGATCATCTTCTTCCTCATCGTCGAGCCCCACGGGCTGGCACGGTTGTGGAGCATCGCGAAGCAGAAACTCCGCCTCTGGCCCTTCCCCTACTAGCGGGAGAGGGTCCGGTCGGAATGGTCTTCTGGAGGGTATGACCGTGGCACTGTCCGCCACGGCATCCGGAGTACGAAGTGGGTCGGTGACCCGCATGGAGGAGAAAGCAATGAAAACAGCAATCACCCGCAAGCTCGGGGCGCTGAGCCTGGGTGCCGTGATCGGCATGACCAGTCTTTTCGCGGCCCAGGCCCAGGCCGAGGAGCAGTATCTGCCCAGCCTGGTCTACCGGACCGGACCCTTCGCCCCCAGTGGGGTCGGTTTCGCCGACGGCTTTGCCGACTACGTCCGGCTCATCAATGACCGCGATGGCGGTATCAACGGTGTGAAGATTCGCCTGGAGGAGTGTGAAACCGCCTACGCCAACGACCGTGGTGTGGAGTGTTACGAGCGCCTGAAGGACCGGGGCAACGGCGCCACGGTGGTGGCACCACTGTCCACCGGGATCACGTATGCGCTGATTCCGCGCACGCGGCGGGACGGTATTGTCCTGCACACCATGGGGTATGGTCGCGCTGACGCCGCCGACGGCCGGGTGATGGACTGGGTGTTCATGGTGCCCACCACCTACTGGTCCAGCACCACCGTGACGATGCAGTACATCGCCGATCAGGAGGGCGGCTGGGAGAACCTGGAAGGCAAGACCATCGTCCACGCCTACCACGATTCCGCCTACGGCCGGGAGCCGCTGCCGCTGCTGCGGGGGTACGCCGAGGAGTACGGCTTCACCCTCGAGGAGATGGCTATCTCGCCTCCCGGCGTGGAGCAGCGTGCGGTCTGGACCCAGATTCGCCGCATGCGGCCGGACTGGGTGTCCCTGTTCGGCTGGGGGGTCATGAACCCCACCGCCATCCGCACTGCGGCGTCCGTGGGGATCGATCGTGAGCGCATGATCGGCGGGATCTACGCGGCGCAGGATGATGCCGTTGAGCCGGCCGGCAGCGCCGCCGAGGGCTACAAGGCAGTCACCTTCCACGGCCCGGGTCGCGACTACCCGATCTACGATGAACTGGAAGAGTACGTCTACGGCCCGGGCAACGAGGCCGGCGACGGTGACCAGATCGGCAACATCGCGTACAACCGCGGTCTGATCAACGCCGCGTACATCGTCGAGGCCTGGCGTCAGGCCCAGGAAGAGTTCGGCGAGGGCGAAGTCATGGACCGGGAGCAGACCAAGTGGGCCTGGAACCAGCTCACCATCCCCGAGGAGCGCACCGAGGAACTTGGCATGGGTGGCCTCATGCCGCCGGTGCACATCACGTGCGAGGACCACGAGGGTGGTGGTCTGGCCCGTATCCAGCAGTGGGACGGCGAGCAGTGGAACGCGCTCACCGACTTCACCGAGCCGGATCTGGACCGGGTTTTCCCGCTTTACCGTGAGTCCGCCGAGAGCTTCGCCGAGAGCGAAGGCATCGAAATCCGGGAGTGCGACTAAGCAACTGCCACCACGGCGGGGCGCGTCGCGCCTCGCCGTGGTTTGCAAGCGGAGGCAAGTTCAATGGCGGAACAGACCGCGCAAGGGAACGTCCTGCTCAGCATGCAGAACGTGGAGGTGGTCTATAACCACGTGGTCCTGGTACTCAAGGGCGTGTCCCTGGAGGTCAAGGAAGGGGACATTGTCGCCCTGCTGGGCGGCAACGGCGCCGGCAAGAGCACGACCCTGAAGGCCATTTCCGGCCTGCTGACCGGGGAGCGGGGCGAGATCACCCGGGGATCACTCACCTATGACGGTGTGGATATCAGCCACACGCCGGCACCGGCCCGGGTCGAGCGGGGGCTGGTGCACGTCATGGAAGGCCGCCGGGTGTTCGAGCACCTGACGGTGGAGGAGAACCTCCTGGTCGGGTCGTACGCGCGCAACATCAGCGCCGGCGAGGCGGCAGAGGAGATCGAGCGGCTCTACGAGTACTTCCCGCGCCTCAAGGAGCGGCGCAAGTCCACCGCGGGGTACACCTCCGGCGGCGAGCAGCAGATGCTGGCGCTGGGGCGCGCGCTTATGGCCAAGCCGCGCATGATCCTTCTGGACGAGCCGTCCATGGGACTGGCGCCACAGCTGGTGGAAGAGATTTTCGAGATCGTCTCGCGGCTGCGCCGTGAGGAGAAGGTCACCTTCCTGGTGGCCGAGCAGAATACCAACGTCGCCCTGCAGCACGCCGATTACGGCTACATCCTGGAAAACGGTCGCGTGGTGCTGTACGGCACGGGCGCGGAGCTGCGGGACAACGCCGACGTCAAGGAGTTCTACCTGGGCGTGGGCTCCGGCGAGGCGCGCAAGAGTTTCCGCGACGTCAAGCACTACCGCCGCCGCAAGCGCTGGCTCGCCTGAGTCGGCAGCGTGGCAGGCACACCAGAAGGAGTGGACCGTTGAGTCACGACCGCTATTTCGATGATCGTGAGCTGCGCTCGCCGGACGAGCGCGAGGCGGAGCAGTTGCAGACCCTGCGCGACGTGCTGGCCCATGCCAAGGGCCGCTCGCGCTACTGGGGTGAGGTGCTCGCTGACGTGGACCCGCAGGGCGTGCGCACTCGCGCCGACCTGGCCCGGGTGCCGCTCACCCGCAAGGCGGATATCCCGGGCCGGCAGGCCGAGGAAGGGCCGTTCGGTGGCATGGAGGCGGCGCCCATGGAGGAACTGGCGCACGTTTTCCAGTCCCCGGGGCCGATCTACGAGGCCGCCGAGACCAAGGGCGACTACTGGCGCTTCGGTCGCGCCTTCTGGGCCGCCGGGCTGCGCCCGGGGCAGCTGGTGCACAACACGTTTTCCTATCACCTCACGCCCGCCGGCATGATGATGGACAGCGGCGCCCGGGCCGTGGGCTGCCCCGTGTTCCCGGCGGGGATCGGCAACACCGACGTGCAGGTGGACGCCATCGAGCGATTGCGTCCGCCGGTCTACGGCGGCACCCCGTCCTTCCTCAAGGCGCTGCTGGACAAGGGTGATGAACTTGGCCGTGATGTCTCCTCCATCACCAATGCGCTGGTGGGCGGTGAGCCACTGAGCGGCAGTCTGCGTGACGAGATGGGCCAGCGCGGCGTTCAGGTCCTGCAGGCCTTCGCCACCGCCGAGCTGGGCCTGGTGGCCTACGAGAGCGACGCGCTGGAGGGGCTGATCACCGACGAGGATGTGCTGTTGGAGGTGGTCCGTCCCGGTAGCGGGGAGCCCGTGGCCGAGGGCGAAGTGGGTGAGATGGTGGTTACCGTGCTGCGGGCCGGCGCCTTCCCGCTGATCCGCTTCGCCACGGGGGACATGACGGCCTTCCTGCCGGGCCCCAGCCCCTGCGGGCGCACCGCGCCGCGGATCAAGGGCTGGATGGGGCGAGCCAACCAGACCACCAAGGTCAAGGGCATGTTCGTC